>CANIGN010000010.1 GCA_947467125.1 Bacteriovoracaceae bacterium
GCTACGAGAAGAGGTCTGTCGCTAGAATTTAAGGGTGAGAAACTTGCTGAGTACTGAGAGGGGTTGTTTGTTTTAAATCCTAAGATTTTTAAGTAAGGAGAATTGTTTAGTTGTTCTCCGTAATTATCGCTTTGAAGAGTAGCAAGGTGAATGGGTTTATCTTCTTCTATGTAGCTTATGCTTAAATCAGTTGAGAGTTGAGCTTTGATTTCTTCTAGTGAAGAGGCTTCTGCCACAATTGATCGGACGTGGTGAAGCGTGGTTGAGCGAATTCGAGGGTTATCATTCATTTTCTTTTGAAGGCTTAGGAGTTTTTGATGATTGAGGATTCCCGTTGCAAAGAAACTTCTTTGTATCGTTGAAGGCTCTTGACGAACACGAATAATGAATTTTTTTGCAAATGATGTAAGGGGCAAAGCGAAGACAAATACTCGCAAGAATAAGCGCGCCCCCAAACAACGTACCACAATGACTATGGATGCAATGGGGATGCCGAAGTGAAAAGCCTAAGATGTTGAATTAATTAAGGTTTTATTGTTTACATAGGGTTAAGAAGGTGGCTTTTTGTCGAAGAAAACGTCAAAATTCAAGCAAGGTATTGAAATGATTGAAATGGCAATCTTTTACTCTGTTTAGAAAGTGATCGAATTTAACTTGTTTTGAACAAAGGCCCTTTCTATACCTTTGTTATGTCATCACCACAAAAACCAAATGCTCCTGCTGCTTCCCATATGCTCTGGTTTTTTATTTTACCTGTGGCCCTTTTTTTAGGTTGGGCAACTTTTCAATTGTTGACCGGCTTAACTCAAAAAAAGCCTGAGGTGACTCTTGCTGAAAAAGCGAGATCTATTTCAAAGGGTCGTTCAGATGGTGATCGATGGAAGTCTGCTTATTCTTTTGCAGAAGAACTTCTCAAGAAATCTAAAGAGGGAACTTATAAAAACATTCCCGAAAGCGATCGAAAAAATATTATTCTTGCTTTGTCAGATTTGATGAATCAGTTCAAAGAAGATCTTCGCTTAAAAAAATATCTAATTTTAACTCTTGGAAGGCTCAATGATTTAGAGTCGCTTCCTCTTTTAAAAAGTTACTTAAAAGATGCTGATCCTGATTTGAAATTCTATAGTGCTTGGGGATATTTAGAAACTTTAGCAGCTCATAAAGAAAGTATCAGTGAAGCGGATTTTGTTGAGATTCGTTCATGGTTAAAAAGTGAAGATAATGCGTTTCAAAAAATTGCGACAACCTTTTTAGCTCAATATGATTCTAAAGGAATTTCCAATGTCTTATCTTTATTAAAAGATAAGAATCAAGAAGTGAGATGGAACGCAGCCGTTGCTCTTTCGTCCGTTGGAAAAAAAGAAGGCGTAGAGATTTTAAGGGAAATTTTCGTTTTAAAAAACTTACGTGACTTTGGTTTTCGATCTGCAAAAGATTTAGAAATGCTTTTAAGGTCAGCAAGAACAGCGGCTGTTAAGTTGAACGACACAGAAACGCTTAAGAACATCGAGAGTCTTAAAAAAGAAATGAACGCCGAAACTCCTGAAGGAAAAGCAATCAGCTCAGCACTTCAATAAAACTATTAAACCGGGACAACTCCATGCTTACGTGGATAGTAAGTTAATTCTTTTGTGGAATAAAAATCATAACGACGTGCTAAAACATTTCGAAGATTTCTTGAGTCAACAATGTCGTCAACGACAAGTTCAGATGCAAGTTTTTTAAGATCGATATCTTTTTCGTATTCAGCTTTCTTTTCTTCGACGAATTTCTTTCTCTCTTCGCCTTGGAGTTCTTGAATTTTATTGAAGTACACAGCGTTTACGGCAGGGTCTGCTCCCATGACAGCAATTTGTCCCGAGGCAAGAGCAAGAGTGCAGTCAGGATCAAATCCTGGTCCACACATTGCGTAGAGGCCTGCACCAAACGCTTTGCGAACCACAACGCAAATTTTAGGAACGGTTGCTTCGCTCATCGCGTAGACCATTTTGGCTCCATGGCGAATAATTCCTGCTTTTTCAACTTGCGAGCCGATCATAAAACCTGGCACATCTGCCAAGAAAAGAAGAGGGATGGAGAAAGCGTCACAAAGAAAAATAAAACGTGCTGCTTTGTCGGCAGAATCGACGAAGATAACTCCGCCTTTCACTTTGGGTTGATTGGCGACGATTCCTATAACCTGTCCTTCGATGCGAGCAAATCCTGTAATCATTTCTTTTGCGAAAAGTTTTTTCATTTCGAAAAAAGAATTTTCATCTACAAGAGCTTCGATGACTTGATTCATGTCATAGGCTTGAGCAGGATTTGCGGGAAGGATTTTCTCAAGTTCAAAAAGTTTATGAGATTTAACAGGAGTTTTGAGCGGTGTTTTTTCTTTTGAGTTACGAGGAAAATAACTTAAATATTTTTTAGCTTTTTCTAAAGCTTCATCTTCGTTTGCTGCAAGGACATCGCCTACACCACTTGTTGAGCAGTGCATTCGTGCTCCGCCCATTTCTTCGAGAGTGACTTTTTCTCCTATGACAGATTCAGCCATTCGAGGGCTTCCTAGGTACATGGAAGCATTCCCTTCAACCATGATGACGACATCGCAAAAGGCAGGAACGTAAGCTCCTCCAGCGGCACTTGGCCCAAAGAGGACGCAAATTTGAGGGACAAATCCAGAGAGGCGACATTGCATGTTGAAAATTTTTCCAGCACCTCGGCGTCCGGGGAACATTTGGATTTGATCAGTGATTCGAGCTCCAGCTGAGTCGACAAGATAATAAATAGGAATTCCAAGCTTTCCTGCTTGCTCTTGAAGTCGAACAATTTTTTCAACAGTACGAGCTCCCCATGATCCAGCTTTGACAGTTGAATCATTGGCCATGATTCCAACAGAAATGCCGTCTACTTTAGCAAAACCTGTGATCACCCCATCTGCGGGAAGATCCCCTTCAACCATATTTGCAAAGAGACCTTCTTCAATAAATGAATCGGCATCGACTAGTTTTTCAATGCGAGTTCGAGCAAAGTATTTTCCACTTTGTTTATTTTTTTCGTGGTATTTCGCGTCTCCACCTTTGAGCGTATTTTCGCGATCTTTTTGCCATGAGTGTTCTGTAGACATACAAAACTATCTCATTACTGAATAGGGTGTTTGTAAAGAGGAGGAACGCGGATCTAATTTCCTTTGTAAGACGGCGCGCGTTTTTCGATGAAAGAGACGAGACCTTCTTTGCGATCATGAGAAGAGAGAAGCTTTAGATAGCATTCATGCTCAAGATCCAGCCCTTCATGAAGAGGAAGATCAATTCCGCCTGAAATAGCTTCTTTAGAATATCTCAACGCAAGTGGACCCTTTGTAGTGAGTTCTTTTGCCCACAAATTTGCTTGTACCCAAGGGCTTTCGTTAGAAGCGTTGACAATTCCTAGATGAGTCGCTTCTGCAGCAGAAAGTCTTTTTGAGAGGAAAATTAATTCTTTGGCTCTCGATTCTCCTACAATTCGGGCAAGTCTTTGAGTTCCGCCCGCACCGGGTATGATGGCTAAACTCGTTTCAGTGAGTCCCATTTGAGATTGAGGAGTGCAAATTCGAAGATCACAGGCCAAAGCGATTTCAAATCCTCCACCAAAGGCAACTCCTTCCATGACAGCGATTGTTGGAACAGGAATCGCGTTGATAGAATCTGCCAGAATTCTTAATTTTTTAAGAGTGTCGACAACTTTTTCTTCGGTCATTTGAATTCTTTCAGCGAGATCCGCACCTGCGCAAAAAGCTTTCGAGTTTGTAGAGCCAATCAATAAGACGCGTATATTCCCCTGGATGCATTCTTTTTGGATACTCTTTAAACTTTCCGTAAATTCTTCGATCAAATCCCAGTTGAGAGCATTCAATTTATCTGCACGATTCATTTTGAGTGTGCAAATATGATCTTTGATTTCGATTTGAACAAGATTCATGAGGTTAATCCTTATTTGTTTTGTTGGTGGAGCATCGAATGGTTTGAAGAATCCGGCAAGGCAGAGTTTTGCCCAGATATTTTTCTAAGAGAAAAGAAGTATCTGTAAGATTTGAAAGAGAAATATTTTTAGATTTTCCTTGGCTTTGAAGTAAGTAGAGTAAATCTTCTGTGGCCAGATTTCCTGTAGCTCCAGGAGCATAGGGGCAGCCTCCTAGGCCACCAAGACTTGAGTCGAATTTTTGAAAGCCTTCTTCTAAGGCGACGTATGTATTCAAGAGAGCGGTTCCACGTGTATCGTGAAAATGAAGTGCGAAGTTTTTTAATTTGTAAGAACGAGTGAGTTTTTTAAAAATGGGTTTTAAATTTTGAGGATGGGCGTGCCCTGTTGTATCGCTCAAAGCGATTTCATCGAAGCCGAGATTTAATAAAAAGTCGATCCATTTAAAAACCTGAATGGGTTTAATGATTCCCTCGAATGGGCAGTAAACAAGAGTTGAAAGATACACCCGATTGGGGAATTTTTTGGGGAGTTGCTTTTTTAGGTTTGTAAGAAGCGTTTTAAGTTCCGGAAAAGTTCTGTTGATGTTTTTATGGGTAAAAGTTTCGCTGGTGGCGCAAAAAAAAGACACGCCATCGATTTGAGTTTCGAGAGCTCTTTCAAGCCCTTTTTCGTTGGGGACAAAAGCCCAGAGTTTTTTTTGAGGAAATTTTTTCTTTTTAAAGGGAACAACCTTTTTTGCTAATTCATAAGTATGAGCTAATTGAGGGATGCTTTCAGCTTTAACGAAAGATCCAATTTCAATATCACTCAGACCAGACTCAAGAAGTTTTTGAATAAGAACTTCGCGCTGATCAAGTGTCAGAGTTGTTTTCTCATTTTGAAGGCCATCTCGAGGGCCTACTTCTAAGATTCTCATTCGAGAGTGATGAGGACTTGTCCTTCTTGGATAAAATCTTCGTTCTTCACTTTGATTTCTTTTACGGTGCCAGAAAAATCTGAGCTGATGCTCATTTCCATCTTCATACTTTCAATGGAAATAAGATCTTGTCCTTCTTTAATGGATTCTCCTACTTTGACAAGAATGGAGATAATCGTTCCTGTCATATTTGCTTTTACTTCTTTCATAATTTTTACCAATCACTTCCACTTCCAAAACGAAATCCTAAAGTCAGAAAGAGTGACCATAAATCATGGTTCTCTCCGCTAAAGGCACTATGATAACGAATTTGAAGACCTAAAGGAATTCGAGAAAGAAGAGAGAATTCTCCGAAAAGTCCTCCGTTTAAGCCGAGGCGCCAACGGTCACCTTCGTTTTGATAAAAACTTGGCCCGGCCATTAATCCCAATTTGAGTTCATCAAAGTTAAGGAGATGAAACATAAGATCAGCAGAGATAGCTTTTTTGTGCAGACTGTTAGTCTGAGCAGTGAGGAAATCTGCCTGAATAGTTAAAATATCTAAAACAGAGCCTTGAATGAAAGCGCCGTAACCAAGGCTTGTTTGAAAGCTTCCTTTTGCTGCACTTGTACTGCCTCCTTGGCCGCCTAGAGTTATGTTTGTTGCAGAGGCAAAAGAAAAAGTAATGAAGGCGAAAGTGAGGAGGGTTTTTTGAATGACCTTCATATTTCTACTTTTAGACTTCTGCTTTTGCTTTGTCTAATAATGCTGAGTCTAAAAAGGTAGCTATTTATATGAGCTGCGGCTAAAGTTTAAATGTGTTTTCACATGTGCCCGACTTTATTGCGAGCAAGCTTTTTAGAAGCTTTGATGCAAGTGAAGCTTTTTTAGATGAAGTTGCAGAACAGAGACAAAAAAATCCTGATAAAAAATTTATATTTTTAATTTTTGATGCAGGAATTTTTGAACTTCTTGCCATTCGATATTTTTTAAGAAAACGCTGGGGGGATCATTTTATGATTCGTCGAGCATTGGGCTATCCAGGCATCATTGTAAACCCTGTTCGTGAATCACTTAAAAGGTTTATTTCGTGGATAGGGCTTTCCTCTAAGCGATATTCCCTGGCGAGACTTTGTAAAGCGGAATTGGATCAGCGACACCCTTTGTTGATTAATCTTCCTATAGGTTTTCGTGTAGGTAAAATTGCCTCTCAAGAGCGCTTGCTTGAATATTTAATGGAATCTTCTAAGGGAGATCTCTTGATAGTCCCTTTGGTTTTTATTTGGAGACGGGTTGGTCGAAAAATTGAAATCAAAGATGAAGATTTAAGCTCGCGTTTGATAAAGACTTTAAAGAGTCCTTTATTGGTTCCTTGGTATTTTCTTTTGGGAGATCCTCAAAAACCCTTGGGATTAAGAAAGTTTATTATGATGCTGCGGGGTTATTCTCGAAGTGTTTTGAGAATGGCAACAGTTGTTGAGGTTTCAAAAGAGACAAACCTTCAAACCTTAAGAAGAGAGTCTATTCGGGCGATTCAAAAAGAAAAGCGAGTTGCCTTGGGGCCTGTGTATAAACCTTCTCGTGGAATTTGGGAGCAAATTTTAAGAAATCCTGATTTTTTGGATTTTATTGAAAAGCTTTCTTTAGAAGAAAATATTTCTGAGAAAAAACTTCTCAGGCAAGCTCGTGGAATTTTGAAAGAGATCGCAGCTGACTATTCTCATCCAATTATTGAACTTGCAGGGTGGTTACTCGAAAAAGTTTTTCATACCATCTACCAAGGCTTTACCTTTGACCGTGAACAGCTCAAGAAAGTTCGTGAAACGTCTAAAGATGGAGTTGTTGTTTATGTTCCCAATCATAGAAGCTATTTAGATTTTCTTGTTCTTTCATATTTTTTATTTAGAGAGCAGATGGTCCCTCCTCATGTGGCTGCTGGGTTGAATTTAAACTTTTGGCCTATTGGAAATATTTTTAAAGGTGGAGGAGCTTTTTTTATTCGAAGAAGCTTTCGAGGCGATCGCTTATATGCTGAGATTTTGCGTTCTTATGTTTTAGTTCTTGTGAATAATAAAATAAATCTTGAATTTTTTATTGAAGGAATGCGTTCACGGGTAGGAAAGATGACGCCTCCCAAATATGGGATTTTAAAAATGATCGTGGATGGTCATCTTCAAGGAAAGTTAAGTGAAAAGATTTATTTTGTTCCTGTTTCAATCACTTACGATCGCGTGACGGAAGATCAAGCCCATAAGCGAGAATTAGAGGGCGGCACTAAAGTGAAGGAAAATGCCTTCAACGCTTTATTGGGTTCATTTAAGGTTTTGCTAAAACGCTATGGCCGAGTTCATCTTCGTTTTGGAAGTCCGCTTTCTTTAGAAAAAAGCATTCAAGAAATTTCTGCTCGTTCTCAACCTGACCATGATGATTTTTCTCGTTGGATTGTTCCTCGAATTGCTTTTGAGATTTGTCATCAAATTAATTTACAAACTCCTGTCACAGCAGCTGGGCTTGTTTCGACAGTCCTTATTGCCCGAACAGGTGCAGCTCTTTCAAGAGAGGAACTTGAAAAGTGGCTAGCACTGATAGATCAAGATTTAGTGAGAATGGGAATCTCTAAAGAACCTGAGCTTGAAGCAAATTATCAAGTTGAGTGTTCAAAAGCATTACAGCGACTTATTCGTGAAGAGATTGTTCAAGAATATTCACTCCAAGATGGTGGGGTAGGACTTCGCATTGTTGAAAGCCAGCGAATGACAGCGTTGTATTATCGAAATACAGCCCTTCATGCGTTTGTTCTTCCTGCAATTTGGGGGCTGTCACAGAAGAATATTGAGCGAGCTTTGGAGCTACGTTCTCTTTTGCGTTTTGAGTTTTTCTTTCAAAATAAAGATGAGTTTATTGAATCTTTAAATAAACTTCCTCAAGTAATGCCTTTTGATTTTTATGCTTATCTCTTAGAAGACGTTATTGAGAATATTTATTGGTGTCTTCAGTACTTAACTCTTCGAAGCGATTTAGTTCTTGAAGACAAAGAGTGGTCTTCGAGATTGTTAAAGTTTGCACAAGAAAAACACATGGAAGGTGAAATTCGTCGCAGAGAAACGGTGAATACTCATTCGATTAAGGCCTTTCTTGAAATGGCTAAAAATGAAAAATGGTTACAAAGCCATGGAAGTAAGCAGCTGACGGTCTCTATAGAAGATTCCGTTGCGTCGACAAAGGAATTATGTAAAAAGTTTCTGAGCTCCTTTGTGGAGTGGGATCGAGTAAAAGAATTGTGCCTTCAAAGAAATCTAAACGAATCCAAAGTTTAGCGCTTGAATTAGAAAATCTTTATTCTCTCTATCATCGTAAAGACCTCATGCTTCGAGATCCCTTGGGTCTCGTCAATTCAAAACTCAATCATCAAGATTTTGAGCTTGTCTCTTTTGTCTCGGCTGGGCTCTCTTACGGAAGAGTCGAACAAATTCAAAAAAGTTTAATCCACTTATGGATAAGGCTTGAAAAAATTGGATTGAAAAAAGAGGGAGAGGGCCTAACAAGTTTTCTTGTGGATAACTCATGGAAAAAAATCGAGAAAGAACTTCACTCGGCTTTAAAGGGATGGGTTCATCGATTTAATAAAAGCGAAGATATTGTTTCACTTTTCCATGCCTTTAAGAATATTTATTCAGAGTATGAAAGTTTAGGGGCTCTGTATTCATCTGTTTCTTCTGATGACTCTGAAATGAAAATTGATCAGTTTTGTAAAGCTTTAAGACATTCAATTTCAAGTCCTGAGGAAAGAGAAAGGGTGCGCTGGTTTACGTGTGCGCCTTCAGAGGGAAGTACTTGTAAGCGACTCATGATGTGGATGCGATGGGTGTTGAGAGCAGACGACATTGATCCTGGTCTTTGGACGCTTCAGAAAGTGAAGCTTCGTTCAAGTGTTGGCCCCCATGAAGCGTTCATCCCTATGGATACCCATGTACATCGTTGGGCTCTCGAGAAGAAACTGCTATCGACAAAAAACCCTTCATGGAAAGCAGTGCGTGAATTAACAAGTGTCTTAAGAGAGGTTGATCCCCATGATCCGATTCGTTTTGATTTCAGTATTTGTCATCAAGGAATGGAACGCTTTCGAGAAGGAAAAGTTTCAATCAAAAATTAAGTTTTCTCGCTAATCCATTTGTCTTGAAAATCATAGGTCTTTTCATTGTTGAGGAATGAGTAGGTTCCATCTGAATTCATTTGCCATCTTTTACAGTGAGAGGACTTTAGGATTTCGATGTACTCCCATAATTTTTGACGTGTTTGTAAATGTAACAAGGGGACCACGAGCTCCACACGTTCTTGGAAACTTCTTCGCATCACGTCTGATGAGCCGATGAAGAATTTTCCTTGAAGAGGATCTTTTTTTCCATCGCTAAAGTAATAAATTCTGGAATGCTCAAGAAGTCTTCCTAAAATAGAGCGAACATGAATATTTTCACTTAAGCGAGGAACTTCTGGAAAGAGAGTTGTAAATCCACGAATGACTAATTCAATTTTGCATCCAGCTTGTGAGGCTCGATAGAGCGCTTTGACGATATCTGTATCGTCCATGTTATTACATTTGATAAATATTTGAGAGGGTTTTCCGTTGAGAGCATGATGTCTCTCATGCTCAATAAGTTCTAAAAGTTTTTGTTTGAGATTTAAGGGACTCACAAGAATTTGCTTAAATTCAGAACGACCCGCCATTCCTGTTAGATAATGAAAGCCTTTTATTAATTCTTTTGAGAGTTTAGGGTCTGCGGTCAAAAGTCCTAGGTCGGTATAAAGTTTTGCGGTTTGAGCATTGTAGTTGCCTGTTCCGACATGAGCATAAGTTTTTAATGAATCGCCTTCTTTTCGAACAATAACGATAATTTTTGCGTGAGTTTTAAGATCTAAAACTCCGTAAATGACATGAACCCCTGAAGCTTCAAGTTGTTTCGCCCACTGGATGTTTCGCTCTTCGTCCATGCGTGCTTTGAGTTCAACAAGACAGATAACGCTTTTTCCATTGAGAGCAGCACGAGTGAGAGCATCGATGATGGGGCTATGGGTTCCCGCTCGATAAAGAGTCATCTTAATGGAGAGAACGTCGGGATCTTCTGCAGCTTCTTTTAAAAAATTTTCTACAGAATCAGAAAAAGAATCGTAGGGATGATGAAGGAGGATGTCCCCTTCAGCAATGTTATCGAAAACACTTTTTTGATTATCAAGTCTTGGAGGAACTTGGGGTCTAAAGTTTTTGTATTTGAGTCGAGAAATTTTTAAGTTTGTGGGGGCATCGACTTTTTTAAAGGGAAGGGAAAAAGGGATTTCAGAAAAGTCTTCGCTTTTGATCGAAAGTTCTCTTTGAAGAAAGTTTTTTGCCCATGGATTCATGTCTCCTGAAAACTCAAGGCGAACGATCTCAGAGTATTTTCGCATTCGAATTTCTTCTGCCATAAGCTCAAGAAGATCTTCAGCCTCTTCATCGGTTTCTTTTCTCTGAGCTTCAAGGCTTCGAATCACTCTAAACGAAAAAACAGCTTCCACGTCTACGTTTGGAAGAATCTCTTCTTGATAAAAAAGAACGATATCCAAAAGATTTACAAAAGTATGTGTTTTGTTTCGAAAGGGGAGCTCTGTCCAGAGTGGAGCGTTGGGAGGGAGTTTCACGCGAACGAAGTATCGTTGATTGCGATTTCTTCTTTTCACAACAAATCCGAGTGAATAGCTCAGATTTGAAATAAGAGGAAAAGGGTGTCCGGAATCCACAACCATAGGAGTCAGAAGTGGAAAGATTTTGCTTTCAAAATGTTGATGAAGCCATTTTTTTTCTTCTGAGTTTAAAGAATCTGGGGTTGTTAAAATAATATTGTTTTTTTGAAGAGAAGGGAGGATTTCTTTTCTTAAATTTTCAAAACTTCGATCGGAAAGTTCTGTAACTTTTTCAAGCAGAGAGCGAAGATAAGTGCGTGAGACTTTTGAGCGAAAGGGTTCTCTTTCTTCGATCCTTTTCATGAGGGCCATGAGTTTGCCCACTCTTTTCATAAAAAACTCATCGAGGTTTGAATGGAAAATATTATGAAAATTTAAACGCTCTAACAAAGGAACTTCTTTTGATTCGGATAAATTTAAGACACGCTCATTAAAAAGAAGCCAGCCCAGTTCTTTATCAAAGAATTTTGGTGGGATATTGCGTTCTTTTGTGCTCATAATATCCTAAGATTCAATGACGAAATCACGCAGGCCTTGGAGGCTTTTTTCGTGGCCTCGAGTGGGTGTGGTAGATGTTGGTTCAAATGCAATCAGAGTCATGGTTGCTGAAATTACAAACAACGAGATTCGAGAACTTCTCAGCAAAAGATTTGCTCTTCGTTTAGGAAAAGATGTTTTCAATAATGGCGGCACTTTAAGTTCTCGGACGCAGACTAACTTGATTGATGTTTTCAGCCAAATAAAGAATATTTTTAGCGATAACAAGGTCAACTTATACCGTGCCGTTGCGACAAGCGCTCTTCGAAGTGCTCGAAATCGTAAGAGAATTTTAAATCGTATTCGAAAAAATACAGGGCTTGATTTGGAACTCATTGAAGCCTCTGAAGAAGAGCGACTCATTGGCTATTCACTTCCTGAGTATGCTCGAAAGGGAAAAACTCTTTTGATGGATCTAGGTGGGGGAAGTCTTGAAGTGGGGGCTTATGATCGTGCGAAATTGCAAGGCATGAGTACTTTTCCTTTGGGCGCTGTTCGTCTCTTAGGTTTAAAATCATCTGCTGCTAAAAGTTCTGTTCATTTGTGTGAACATATTGCCCTTAAGTGCGAGAGGGATCGTTTTTTTCGTGAATTTGTAAATACAAAACATCCTCACTTAACAGTTATAGGAAGTGGAGGAAATATTCGGGCTCTTTATCGAGTCAGTCGTAAGGTATTTCATAAAAAAGTGACTTCACGTCCCAAGTTAAGTTGCCAAGAAATTTCTTTGCTCATTCAAAAGTTTGAAAAGATGACTCCAAGACAACGTCATAACAAATTAAAATTACCTCTTGATCGAGCCGATGTGATTCTTCCTGCAGCGTATGTTTTTTATGAAATTTTAAATTATCTTAACGTCAAAGAAATTGATGTGCCCTCTGGTGTGAGTTTACGCAGAGGAATTCTTCTCGATTTACAAAAAGAACTTTTTTAAAACGTCATTCCAAGTCCAAAAGTGTGAACAGTTAATTTTTCACCCTTTAAGACGCTTCCAATAGAATAATCAATTTGTAAATTTTCTTTGTTGTACCCTAGGCCTGCACACGCAAGTTGAGTGTTCCAGGAAGCAGCTTCTCTGAGACCTGCTCGCAAGGAAAGTCCGTTCCCTTTAAGGCTATACTGCGCGCCTACGGCCCATGTAATTTTGCTTTCATTGGGAACTCCAAAAAGAGGCGCCTCTGAAGTAGGTGAGTATTTTTCAAGCGCAGCAGTGATCGTGAACTCTGGCAAAAGATCGTAATTCAGACCTCCAGCAAGGACGTGGGTTTCGAGATTTTTATTATCACCTAAGATGTTTTTGTATACGGCTCCTATTGTGAGTTGAGGAAGAAGTTTGAAGGCAGCTCCAAAATCACCATTCCATGATTGAGCATCAAGAGCAGGAGTGCCTGTTTTATTTCGTGCCGAATAACGGACTGTCAGGCCTACTCCAAAATTTTCTTGGAGTTTTCCGAAGAGAGAAAGATTGAGGCCTTGGTAGGCTTGCTCACTGTCTCCTGAAGTATAAACTTTTGAAGCATCATCTTTTTCAATGTTTCTTCGAACATAAGCAAAACCTGCTCCAAGAGCTGTCGATTTTGAATCAAAAATACTTGCAGAAAGTGTTCTTGCTGAACTTGAGAAATTTCCGTGGACTGAATACTCGCTCGCAAAAGCCCCTGAAGCTGGATTGAGCAAAATTGAATCGTGAGCTCCTTTAAGCGAGTAGGCTGCTCCACCTAGAGATTGAGCCACAGGGCTTAATAAAAAGAGGGGGTCTCCTAAAAGGTGACTTGGGGTAGACCCTGCAAAAAGAGGCATTTGAAGGCTTAACAAAAGACTGAAAGCTAATAAAAAGGCTTTTGAGTGTATTTTAAAGATCATTTCGAGGCTGATAATTTTTTTCATAGGTGTCTAAAAAAAAAGCATAGCATGCTTTTAAATCACTAAAAGGGAAGCCGGCCTTCATTTTAAAGTCGTTTGATTGTTAAGATCACTGGCCTGAGCCTTGCATCTCTTAAGTCATGAAGAGGGGTTTTCATAATTTTTTTAGTATTGTTCTTTTATTAGGGCTTTCGACGCATTTTTTACATGCGGGCGGTGGAGAACGAGGAGACGAAGGGGATCTTAAAAAGAAAGAGCCTGCTCCTATTGTTCATAAAGAAGAGAAAAAAGAAGAAAAAAAAGAAGAAGTTGTTGTTGAAGATGTGAAAGAAGAAGAGGTTGAGGAATACGTTCCCCCAACTCCCGTTAAAAAAGCTAAGAAAAAACGTCATAATCATGGACATTTAGATTTTACTTTTAATTATCAACTCGGACCTCAAATGGGTTGTTTTACAGGCAATGCTTGTCAGTCATTTGTTCCAATCAATCGCATGTGTGGTGGTGGAATGATTGTTCAAGGGATGACTCAAGGATGTGCTCCTCAATATCGCGCGGTACCTGTGCAAACAGTTTATGTTTCTGAAATGCCTTCTCGCTTTATGGCGGGTGGTCCTATGAATGGCATGTATCCTGGAATGGGAATGAATTCAGGTATGGGCGGATGTGGAATGGGTTGTTCGCCCACTCAACCAATGATGGTGATTAATGCAACTCCACAACCTGTGTGGGCAACAGCTAACTTCATGCCTCGATGGAATTCGTTTGAGGCGACAATGAGACCTGTGTTTCCTCCACAGCCACAAGCGGTTTTCAATGTGCCTCAACAGCACACGCTTAACCCTCGAGATATTCAAGAGATCTATCGTCAGTAAGTGTCCAAAATAGCCGTGTCACTCGCTTGCCCAAGGCACTTGGGCATGACTAAAATCAAGGGCTATGGGACGTAAAGTTAAAAAAATTGTGATTCCAGTAGCGGGTATGGGAACTCGCTTTCTTCCTGCAACAAAAGTTTTACCTAAAGAACTTTTACCTATTGTCGATCGCCCTATTATTCAACTTATCGTTGAAGAATGTGTTTCTGCCGGCCTTGAAACAATTGTATTTGTCACCTCTCGCCCAAAAGTCACACTTGAAGATCATTTCGATCCAGCAGATTTAGCGAGTTGGAAATTACAAGCTGCTGGTAAGGGACACTTGATTGAAAGTGTTTTAGAGCTTGCAAAAAAAATTCAAATTATCAGTATTCGCCAACACGTTCCTCGCGGTCTTGGTGATGCGGTCTTAAAAGCAGAAGCAGTTGTCGGTAAAGATCCTTTTGCGGTTGTTTTGGGGGATGACATCGTTGTGAATCATGACGGGCCTTCTGCAATTGGACAATGTCTCAAAACTTTTGAAGAAAAAGACTCAGGATCGGTTGTGGGAATCTTAGAAGTTCCTAAAGCTGAAACAAATAAATACGGGATTGTTGATTTTAATTCTTCTGACGGGAGAGTTAAAAGTTTTGTGGAAAAACCTGCTCCCGAAAAAGCTCCTTCAAATTGGGCGCTTCCAGGAAGATATATCTTTGAAGCCGATATTTTTGATGCGATTCGTGCCACAACTTCTGGAGTTGGAAACGAGATTCAACTGACAGATGCGATGGCGCATTTGTTAAAAACTCAACCGTTTTATGCAGAGAAGATTAAGGGAGTTCGTTTTGATACGGGAGATAAGCTTGGCTATATAATGGCGAACGTTCATTTTGCATTGAAAGATGAAAAGTATCGCGACACTTTAGCGCATTGGCTTAAAAATAGACTCGAAGTTTTATGATTCAAAAATATAAAATTTTATTTTTTCTAAGTTTTTTTATTTCTTTAAGTTCTTTTGCTTTTGTTCCAGATCTTGGATTGGTCGTTCGTCGTCAGGCACAGATTCTAAAGCTCAATCCTGTGCCGTTTAGTTTTGAGGGGACAATCGAGATTGATGGTGAGAAGGCTAAGTACACCTCTACTTGGTATGGAGTGAATTCAGGGTCGATTGTTAAGTTTCAAAAGATACCCTCTTCTTGGTCTAGTTCGGGAGTAAACGAAATTCTTTTACAAAGAAGTCCTAGTCAGTGCTTGTTGTTTATTAATAAAATCTCCTACTCTTGTTTGAAGCATCGTTTTTGGAATGATTTTGAAGTGGGAGGAAGCGTTGAGCGAATCAATCAAAATTTAACTGCGCTGGGAGTTCCTTCTGCTGATTTAAGTTTAAAATCAGTGAATTCAAAAGATTATTTATTAGACCCTTCAGCGGCAGCTCCTAATACCAATACAAAAATAAGTAAGATGAAGCCTTTTCTAAGATCACTTCAAGGGACTTTTACGGCTGTTTTGGATTATTCTGTAGGCGGATCAACGTTTTCTTTCGATACAAATACCTTTGCTCCGCTTTATGCAAAAATTTCAATGGATGGCGGGTCTGCGTGGGAGCTTTTTGGAAATCCAAATTTTAAAGTTGAAAAAGAAGAAAGTCGAAATAATTTAATTATTAATAGCCGCATTGAAGTTCGCGACAGCACTAAGTTAATAGGCGTTGATAAAAGAGAAGAATTAAAGAGAATGGCAAAAGCTGAGATGCCTTCACTTGCAGCGAAGGGTTCTGTTTCAGATTCAGCTCTTGATAAATTCTCTGATAAGGGAAAATCTTTTTTAAAAATTTTATTTTTGACTCATTAAAAATTGGAAAGCAGTAGAAAGGAAGCGAATTGGCCGTTTTTGAAGTAGCAGAAGTGGCTGTTCCCGTTCCTCTTTATCCAAGACGGCGCTTTTTTGATTATAAAATTCCTCAAGACTTGAGCGCTTCTCTCAGGCCTGGCCATTTAGTGAGTATTCCCTTTGGCAATCGAAAAAGTTGGGGAATTGTTTGGTCGCTTAAAGAAAGCTCTTCAGAAAAAAAATTAAAAGAAATTTTAGAACTTCGATATCCCGAAGTTGTTATGAATGAAAGCAAGCGAGAGTTTGCCGAGTGGCTTTCTCGAAGATATTTTTATCCCATTGGAGAAGTTTGTGAGAGCATGTTGCCTGCTGCTATTCGAAAAGCTTCCCATAAACTTTTAAGTAAAGAATTCAAATCAAATCCAATTCTTCCCTCAACGCTTTTAAATTTGAATGAAGAACAAGGAGTTGCGTATGAAAACATTTCTCAATCTAAGCAAAGAGGGCATCTTTTGTGGGGAGTAACTGGATCTGGAAAGACCGAAGTTTACTTGCATTTAATTCACGATTGTTTAAATTCTCAAAAGGGAGCGATTGTTCTGGTTCCAGAAATTGCCTTGACTCCTCAACTTTCGCAACGGTTTGAAAAAGCTTTCCCGGGGCAAGTGGCCGTTTTTCATAGCGCTCAAAGTGAAAAAGAACAAAGAGAAGAGTGGCTCAAAGTTTTTTTAGGCCATAAAAAGATAGCCCTTGGTCCTCGTTCGGCTCTTTTTGCGCCTCTTCCTTCCCTGGGACTTGTGATTGTTGATGAAGAGCACGAAGGTTCTTATAAACAAGAAGATCGTCTTCGATATCATGGAAGAGTCAGTGCAGAAAAACTTTGCGAATTGATGAACGCCAAATTTGTATTGGGAAGTGCAACTCCCTCAGCTGAAACGCTCAAAAGAGCGTTGGCGGATGAACTCACTCTCAGCAAACTCTCTCGAAGAGCTGTTTCACAAGCGCAACGCCCCGAAGTGGTACTTGTTGACCTTAAAAAAAATATAAGAGAAAAGAGTTTCTCTAAACCCATCGAAGATCAAGAACAAGAGGTGGATGCTGTCGATGCTTTTGATCTTGCCCCCAAATCTTTATTTTTTTCAGAAGAATTAAAAGCTGCGATAGATAAAACTCTTAAAGCAAATGAACAAGCTATTTTGTTTTTAAACCGTCGTGGGATGGGAAGAGCTCTCATTTGTAAAAGTTGCGGGCATCAACCGAGTTGTGTTCAATGTGCTGTTAATTTAGTACCGCATCGAAATAAGCTGCTCTGCCATTATTGCGGATTTGAATGTATGATTCCTGCTGCTTGCGAAAAATGTAATGGACTTTTAAGGGAGTTAGGTTACGGAACTCAAGCCTTAGAAGAAGAGCTTAAATTATTTTTTCCAGAAGCAAAAACTGTGCGCTTAGATAGGGACGTTGTTCAGGATCGAAAAAAACTTATTGAGACATTGCAGATTTTTAATGAACAAAAAGCCAATATTTTAATTGGGACTCAAATGGTTGCAAAGGGGCATGATTTTCCTCAGGTGAGTCTTGTAGGAATTATTTTAGCGGATGTTGGATTTTCGCTTCCTGACTTTAGAAACGAAGAGAGGATTTTTCAGCTTCTTCTTCAGGTTGCTGGTCGAGCGGGCAGAGGGCAGATACCAGGTAAGGTTATTGTTCAAACCTTTAGACCCCAAGAAGCAATATTCGAAAATATTTCAAAAGGGGAATCCCTTGAGAGCTTTGAAGAGTATTTGAAAAATATTTTGATGACTCGAGAGTTTTTACGTTACCCACCTTATACTCAATTGGCGCTTTTACAGTTTCAAGGTCTTTATGAAGATCAAGTTTCTGAAGCTGCTCATTCAGTGGCTCAAGCTCTCCTGAAAATTAAGAAAGAAAACTTTAATGTTTTGGGGTCTGTTCCCGCTCCTATATTAAAGGTTCGAAATAAATATCGCTACCATGTCTTAGTGAAGGCTCCCGATGAAGAGATGCTTAACAAATCAATCGAGTGGATTTTTCAAACATGGGAAGAAAACAAGCTTGAAAAAAAATTTAAAGGCACGCGCCTGATTGTAGATATAGATCCTGTGAGCCTTGTTTAATTAAGCGGATACTTCAAAAGCTCTTTGGGCTTCAATCACTGTCTTGCTCGCTTCCTCAGCTGAACAGAGCGAGCAAGGCTTATTATGAAGAGCCTTTACCCATTCGCGCAATTGAACTTTGAGGGGCTCTTCTCGGTGAACTCCAAATTCAATTTTGTCCATGTTTCTATAGTGTTCTTGGAGATCATTGTAATCAAATTTTTCAGTGGCAGGAGTGTTGAGTAAATCTCCACCATGCAGGGTACACGTTTGAAGCATATAATCTACAAGGACAACTCCTTTGGTGCCTGTCACTCTGACTGATCGAATTTTTGTAGGAGTGATCCAGTTGACGTGAATATTTGCAGAGATTCCTTCGTTTCCTTTGAGTAAAATTTCAGCTGTGTCAGCTGTCCCTGGGATAATTGTAGAATGGATGATGCTTGATTTAACGTGGAAGCTTCCAAATAAATATTGAAATACATCAAGGTCGTGGACTGCGAGATCTAATAAAACGTTGTTTCCACTTTTGACATTCTGAGGATATCCTCCCACTCGAGTGAAGCTGCAATGAATAGCTTTTCCAATCCAACCTTTTGCGATGATTTCTTTTAAGCGTCTAACTGCCGGATTGGAGCGTTCCACATGGCCTACAAAAAGTTTAATACCCGCTGCTTTTGCAAGATCAATGAGTTCGTTGGCTTGTGCGGGTGTGCTTGCAAGAGGTTTTTCCACAAGCAAATCTTTTTTCAATTCGATGAGTTGTTTTGCAACCTCAAAGTGAGTTTCGGTCGGAGTTGCGATAAGAGCTGCATCAAAAGAATAAGGATCAACTTGGATGAGTGACGTGTAGAGTTTCAATCCCTCCGGAAGTTCAGGCTTTAGAAAAGGCTCTACAACTCCCACAACTTGAATACTTTTATCTGCACTCAAAACTCTGAGATGGTTGGAGCCCATTTTTCCTGCACCCACTAAGAGTATGCGAGGAATGTTTTGCTTTGATTGATTATTTTTAGCTTCTTCCATAGTCATCATCGTATCGAATGATGTCGTCTTCACCAAAGTAGCTTCCTTGTTGAACTTCGACAAATTCGAGCTTTGCCTGACTATTATTAGCAATTCTGTGCTTGGCACCCAAGGGAATAAAGAGGTGATCACCGCTTTTTACAGCTCTTTTTTCGCCGTTCAGCGTAAATTCTCCCTCTCCTTCCACAATAATCCAGTGTTCTCTACGGTGATTATGGCTTTGATAGGAAAGTCTCTGGCCTGGCCAAACGCTAATGAGTTTAGATTTAAAAAGAGGTGTGTCGAGCAAGATTTGAAAACGACCCCAAGGACGATCTTCAAAAGCGTGATCTTCGGTAACTTTAGGTTTTGATTTTTTCAGTTCATCAACGAGAGATTTAACGTCTTGTCCAAAGCCTTTTTTCATAATGAGGAGTGAGTCCGGTGTGTCGACTGCAATCAGATCATCCACTCCTACGAAAGCTACAGTTTTAGGGATATTGTTTGTTCCTGTGTAATAGTTACTGTGTGCTGTGATTTGTGAAATCTTGTGAGGTTCTTTGTCTTTTGAAGCAACTTCTTCCCATGATCCAAGGTCAGACCAATTAAATGAAGCTTTTACGCATTCAAGATTATCGAGTTTTTCCATTAAGGCATAGTCGATACTAATGGAGGGAAGTTTGGAATAAACTTCTTTAAGATTACTGAGATCGGTTTTAAGTTTTTCAGTTTCATTAAAAATTTCTGGCGAGTATTTTTTGAGCGCTTCTCTGAATGTTTCGGTATGAAAAATAAACATCCCCGCATTCCAAAGAGCAGAATTTTTGATGAGTTCTTGAGCTTTTGCTAAATGAGGTTTTTCGGTAAATTTTTTAACGCTTATTTGTTCGCCTGAGCCTTTAACTTCTATGTATCCATAAGCACTTGAGGCTTCTCTTGGAGGAATTCCAAGAGTTACAATTTTTTTATTTTCAGCAATTTTAATCGCTTTTTGAATATCGGCTCTGAAATTTTCAACGGGATGAATCGAATGATCTGCTGGCAAGATACAAAGAACTGAGTTTTTGTTTTTGCGGTAACAAAGTTCATTAAAGAGAGCAATGATAGGAGCTGTGTTTTGTGGTGAAGGCTCCGCTATGATTTCTGCATTGATTGCAAAGCGATTGAGTAGTCCTTGAGTTTGCGTTCTGAGAGCTTCAGTTGTGAGGAGGCTTACATATCCAATCTTTTCGATCCGCTTGATGGTCTCGATTAAAAGAGGATCGTCAGAGGAAAATTGAGCAAATTGTTTGGGAGCATTTTTTCGACTGATTGGCCATAGTCTTGTGCCTGCTCCACCTGATAAAATACCAAAAAATACATTTGTAGTGCTCATTGTTTTAATCTCTCACGGGCTTAGAGATGAAGGCAAATTATACAGGCAAAGTTTTTTGTCATTTTTTGCTTTTAGGTCTTACAATTGAAACTACCTTTTTAGCCTTTTGACCTAGGTATTTGCGTGCAACATTTGACACTTCTTCTGCGCTTATTGCCTTTAAGTTTTGCTCATACTGGAGGCTTTCTTCAAAGCCTAGTCCATAAAGCTCGGTTAGTGACAATTCTAGAGCTTGAGGACCGATTCTTTGGTCTTCTATTTTCTTGTTTCCAAGGATAAATCTCTGGGCGAGTTGCCAATCTTTTTCGTTGATTCCTTCCTTAAGAAGTTTTTCGATCTCTACATCAAAAGCCTTGAGAGCGGCTTCTTCTTTTTCGGGCGAAGTCCCAATATAAAAAGAGAAGAATCCTCCATCGATTCCTTCGAAATGTGAGCACCCAACACTGTAGCAAAGCGAGAGCTTGTCTCGAAGTTCAAGGAAAAGCCGTCCTCCTTGGCCAGAGAGTAGACCAGAGAGGCCCGAAATCGCCCATCGATCTTTGTGTTTGAGGTCGAAGGTAGGAAATCCAAGCTGAATATGGGATTGCTCTTTATCGAGAGTCCTAATTTCAATCTTGGGATTTTTGAGGTGAGAGATTTTCTGTTTTTTTAAAAGATTTTTGGAGAGTTTTTTCTTTTGGTCACTTAATTCTCTTTCAAAAAAAGAAAAAACATTTTCAGGATCAATGTCTCCCACCACGCTTAAAACTTGTTTTTGAGAAAAAACTTTTTTATGGAATTTTTCTAAATCAGAAGCTTTAAATTTCGGAATTTTTTTTGCTTCTTCAAAACGATTCCTTCCGTAAGCGTGCTTGGGAAACATCTTCTCGTAAAAAATTGTAGAAAGAATGGCTCCAGGCGAATCAAGAGCGGAATTGATATCAATCAAGATTCTTTTCTTTTCTGCTTCGATAATATCTTTTTCAAAAGATGGCTGTTGAGACATGGCAAGCATCAATCCCGCAAGACTTTCAAAATCTTTTGATAGGCCGTCTAAGCTTAAGCCGGTACTTCCCTTTCCATGAGAAGAACTTATAGATCCTCCTAAAAGATCGATGAGAGAATTGATTTCTTTTTGTTTCCAATGTTTTCCTGCGCTATCTGTGGCGCCTTCAGTCACGCTTCTCGTCCACAGGCTTCCAATGCCTGCTTCTTTATCACTTTCTAATCGAGCACCTCCAAGAGCGTTCCAGCGAACAGAAACAATAGGCGCATGAGAAACTTTTTTTGCTAGGACTGTGATGTCACCGATTTCAGCTTTGTAAACTCCACCTGCCCAAAGGTGACTTTGACTTTTGCGTATCTTTTTTTGGGGTGGAATGAAGAGGGGGAGTTTATCGCCTTTTGGAAGGATTCCTGTTGCGAAAACTTTATCCCAATTTAAGAATTCTTTTTTTGCTTTTTCTAAATCATCAAGGGTGAGTTCATTGATTCTTTTAGTATATTCAAAATCAAAAAGAGCATCCCCTGCAATTGCATGAGAATATCCAAATCTTTCTGCAAGACCATCCACTGTTTCTCGAGAGTAGGCATTTTGAGCGAGCATGTTTGCTTTGACTTTTTCTAATTCACGACTACTTATGGGATTCAAAAGAGCATCGTTAATATGATTGATGATGGAGTTGTAATTTTTTGTGATCCCAGAAGGGCCTTTGAAATGAATTTCAAAGGCACCCATGTCTTTGGGCGACCAAGAATAAGATCCAATAGATCGAACGAGTTTAGTATCTAGAACAAGTTTTTCATAAAGACGCGAGCTTTCGCCTTGGCCCAAGATGAGGGCTAAAGCGTCGAGAGCGGGAGTACTTGCATGGATCATATTAGGAATTCTCCAAGAAAGACTTAAGTGCGCATCTTGAGTTGTATGATTTTTAAATTCACTTGATGTTTGTCTTCCAAGATTTGAATTTCGTGGAGCTCCTGTGGAATTTCCTTTAAAATTTACAAAGAGTTTTTCAAGGTGAGAAAGGGTTTGAGGAATATCAAAATCACCTGCAAGAGTAAGATAGAGAGTTCTGGGGTTGTAATATGTTTTGTAAATGCGCATGACTTCTTCGCGAGAAAGCTTTTCAATAACCGAACTGTAACCAATCACGGGCCTTGCATAAGGGTGCGAACCAAAGAGGTGCCCTCGAAGGAGGTCGCTTGCCACAGAGGTTGGCTGATCGTTGCGTCGTTTGATTTCTTCTAAGATCACTTCTCTTTCTCTGTCGTATTCAACGGGATCGACGACTGAGTTTTGAAGAGCATCAGCTAATATGTCTAAACCTTGAAAAGCAGCTTCCTTGCTTACGGTTAAGTGCATAACCGTGCAGTCGTAAGTTGTGAAAGCATTGACATCGCCCCCAAGGCTTTCAATTTCTTTTGCGACTTCTCCTACGCCACGACTTTCTGTGCCTTTAAAAAGAAGATGTTCAAAAAAATGTGCAATTCCTGCAGCTTCAACGGGCTCATCAGCGGCGCCAAAACGAATCCACCCTTGTAGTGCGACGACGTCTATTCCTGGGGTTGGGACAAAAATAACTTCCATTCCGTTGCTGAGTTTTCTTTTTTCAATAGTGAACATGCAAGCCTGATGTTATCAGAGGAGGGTGTCTCCCGCATCGCCTTCTCAAAATTTGGGAATTTATATTCATTTTCCGTTTTGTGCTTACAAATGTGGGTACTGTGATTTCAACTCTTGGGTCGAAGAGACTGAAGAGCCTCAGAAAATTTGGCTTGAGGCATTAAAAAAGGAATTGCTCTTTTGGAAGGCAAGAGGGTTGGATGATTTTCAAATTGATACTCTCTTTATGGGAGGAGGGACTCCTTCTCTTTTAAAAGAAAAATATTTTTATGAGTTAGAGGCTTTTCTAAAGAAGAATCTTACTTTTTCGCCGACTCTTGAGTGGACCGTCGAAGCCAATCCTGAAACAATTCATTCAACTTTACTTGAGACGTTCGAAAACATAGGAGTGAATCGTCTTTCAATTGGCATTCAGAGTTTTCAAGAAAAGTATTTGCGTCGTTTAGAGCGCGGAGCCACTCCGCATTCCAATAAGAGAGCTCTTTCCTGTGTGGCAGAAAATTGGAAAGGTCGCTGGTCTCTTGATTTGATGTTTGGATTGCCTGAACAAAATTTTCAAGATTGGGAATCAGATTTAAACGAAGCTCTTTCTTTTGGATCTAAGCATATTTCCGCCTATCAATTAACATTAAGCACTGAGAAATCAAAAAACTGGAAACAGCCCGTTGAAGAAGAGCTTTTAAAGTATTTTCGATTTACTCGCGAGGTTTTAGGCGCGAGAGGCTTAATACCTTATGAGATTTCTAATTTTGCAATTCCTTCCGAAGAGTCTCGCCATAATTTGAAGTATTGGAGAGCGGAACCTTTCTTAGCATTGGGTCCGGGCGCTTATTCCTTACTTCCCTCAAGGCTCATAAATCAGAGTTTAGATCAGAGTGATGAAGGATTCGGAGCACATCTCAAAAACCCTTCTAAGATGAGTGATTGGCAAAAACACGTTGAAAATCCTCTTTCATTTGGAAGGATTGAAAAAAGAGACGTAAAAATACATATCACCGAATTGCTTTTGGTGGGATTAAGGCTCGAAAAAGGCATAGAGATGAAACTTTTTCCAAAAAATTTTGACTTTGGTTTTTTAAATGGCCTCAATGATTTATTGGAAAAAACAGATACTCACATTCGAGCGACTGAAAAAGGTCGTGAAATTCTTGATACAACAATTTTAAAATCGGTTCAGTCTCTTAAGTAGTGGCAGGTGTAGCCCCCGGGATTTTTTTGAAGGTATTTTTGATGGTAATCCTCTGCCGGGTAAAAAGTTGAAGCAGGAACTATTTCCGTGACGACTGGACTTTTCCATTTTCCGCTTTTGTCGATTTCAACTTTAACTTTTTCAGCAATTTTTTTTTGTTCAGGGGAGTTATAAAAGATTGCGGAACGATATTGAGTTCCTCGATCGTTTCCTTGCTTGTTGAGTGTTGTGGGATCATGAAGTCTGAAGAAATATCTTAGAAGTTCCTCGTAGCTTAAAATTTTGGGATTAAATTCAATGCGAATAGCCTCTGCGTGTTTGGTGTTGCCTTTTTTAACGTCTTCGTAACGAGGGCTTTTGAGGTCTCCTCCTGTGTAGCCAACTTCAGTGAACGTAACCCCCGGTAGTTGTCGAATGAGTTCCTCAACTCCCCAAAAACAACCTCCTGCAAGTAGAGCGATTTCCTTGATCATGTTAGGACCCCCTTTTTTCTTGTTATATTTACAATATCTTAGCTAAGCGAGGGGTTTTGAGAGCTTTCTGCAAAGACCTTGTGAATTTTATAGGAATAAAGAGCTTTGGGGGTCTTTTTGAGCCTTGACTCTGGATAATTTGAATACAGATTGTGTGTAATGGACGAAAAAACGACCCCTTCTCAAGAAGAGTTAAATATTTCTCAGGAAACAACTGTTGAAAGTAATCATGAAAAAAATTCAGATCCTGCCCAAGAAGAAGTACAAGAAGAAGTAACGATTGCTCGTGATATGTCCAATCAACAAGTTGATTGGAAAAGTCAGGCGGCTTACTACGCAGCGGAAATTGATAATATTCAAAAACGCTTCGTGCGAGAAAGTGCGGAATTGCGTAAATATGCCAATGAAGAACTTTTAAAGAAGATTGTTCCTGCGCTTGATACGCTTACTCTCGCGCTTAAAGCAGCTGAAAGGTCTAAGCTAGCTCCAGAAAACGAGGGCTTGTTTTCTCATAAATTGTTCCTAAGTTTTATTCAGGGGGTGGAGATGACCGCAAAACAATTTGAGAACGTCTTACAAGCCGCAGGAGTTGAGTTTATTAAGTCTGTTGGAGAAACGTTTGATCCAACAATTCACGAGGCTCTTGGTCAAGCAAACAAGCCAGACGTAAAAGACAATGTCATAACAGAAGAATTTGAGCGAGGGTTTAAGCTACATGGAAGAATTGTTCGCCCCGCTAAAGTTTTTGTGAA
>CANIGN010000011.1 GCA_947467125.1 Bacteriovoracaceae bacterium
CTTCACGTTTCTAAAAACTATGACGGCCAAGAAACAAACGATCCCGGAATTCACAAATTCTTTGAAACAATCAACCTCGAAAATGCCGACGCAGATGAACTCATTGCAGATGTAACCGACCAAGCAAAAGTTCTTCTCTCAAGTCCTGAATTCGAAGAGCTCCGCTCACTCAACCCGATTGATTTTGCCTTCGAAGAAGTGAATCGCTCTTTTGAAGACAAAGATTCAATCATTTCTGCTGACCTCAAACTTGGAAGAGGCGCTAAAGGATCTGCAGCTATGCTCAAGATCGCGAAAAGAAGAATGGCAGACGGCGCTGCCTCACTTGCTCTCCTACTTGAAAAAATCTCTGATGATTCAGGTTTGACGAACGATGACGGCGGAAGCGTTGACGTGCAAATACCAAAATGGATTGCTCCCGAATATAAAAAAGCACCAAAGAGTTTTTATGTCGCTTCTCCTACAGAGGAGCTCATAAAAGATCTCAATGGCGCTTCAGACTGCGATCAATAAGAAACTAAATCAAACTCCAAAGTTAGCGTTGAACGATACTTGCAAATTGTTTTTAGGATAATTCAATTGCGGGTAACGAAGAGCTGGTAATGTTTGATATGGATTGGGAGGAATCACGCCCGGACGAAATCCACCAACACAACCACCTGCACATCCACCATTCATAAAGGGCGGCATCACCATTGGAGGGCGTTGCGCCATTACAGGTTGCATCATGGGAGGCATTACTTGTGGCATGGGTGGTCTGAAACCCATAGGAGCTTGTGGAAGCATCTGTGGGAAGGGACGAATCATTTGAGGTTGCATCATTGGCTGCGGCATCATTTGCGGCATAAACATCGGAGGACGTTGCGCCATCATTGGTTGTGGCATCATTGGCTGAACAAATCTTTGCTGTGGCATCATTTGTTGCGGCATCATCATGGGAGCCGCTGGTTGTTGAACAACAACAAATTGCTCGACAACGTTCTCAGAACAATTGCGTGAAGACTTTCTATTTCTATTTCCAAGGAAGGTATTCGCGTAATCATTATGAAATTCATCTTTTGTAAAATGTCCTTTAGATGAAGCCAAGCGAGACGAGCTCGAATTTCTTTCGTCATCTGTTTGCTTTGACTTAAATCGAAGAGTGTTTACCTGGCCATAGTCTGCCCAAGCTAAAAGATTTCTCGACTTTACGGGAGTCCTCGTCTGAACAGTCACAACGTGTCGCTTTAATTCACTAGGAGATAAACGAAATCGAGTTTGAAAAAGTTGTGAATCTTCCTCAATTAAATTTTCGAAAGCTACGCATCCGCCGATTGTTTCACACGTTTTGCCTCGAAATCTTGCCAAACACGCACGGCCCAAACCTGTGCGATCAGACACTCTAAATCCCACATAAACATTTGTTTCAGAAAAAGGCCTCACAGCTTCGACGCTAAAATTATACCTACAACTCAAAGGAATCTCTCCCAAAAGAGTCACTTCACCTTTTGCATCGTCTATATTGATCTTCAGATCGCGAACATCTTTCTTAAGCTCTTCAAGAGTTAAAGCAGAAGCTTCATTGAGAGAGTTCTCACCCATACCTCGATAAAGATCGAGAACCGTATGAGATTCATCTCGAAGAATTTCCTTGCGTGCCGCAGGAGCTTCAGTTTCCACAGAATCTGCAGACTCTAAGTCACTCTCATCTGAATCACGAACCGCATCGGGTACCTTGTGGCTACGCGAAACTTTAGAATGCGCTTTAGGCATTACAAAAAAGCACGTAAAAAGGGTTAAAAGGGAAAGGGTTTTATGGGTAAATATCTTTTTCATACCTTTCATTATCTCCTATGAAAAAGCGCTTATGTGTATGATTTTTAAGGTTTTTACTGTCTAAGGGCTTCACAGCCCCTTGCCGTTTTTTGTCATTTCTTGAAAAGCCAAATAGCTTTTAAATCAACTTTGAAAATGATCGGCTTTTTAAAGCCAATGTGGGCGACGCAAAGGAGCGAGTCCAAGCTCAAAACGCTTCAAAAGTTTTTGATAACGACTTTCAGAACAATTTATTTTTTTATGCGGCAACTCGATGAGGTAATTTTCAACACTCCAAAGATTTCTTTTTGAAAATTTCCAATCTGCTTGCACATCATCAAAACTCGCCACACCATATCCCGTCACACGGCCTGTACCGTCTACATAAGGATCTATATAAGAGGCGGCCAAGGCTTTGAGTGATTTAAAAATAGGCTTTCGCCCCTCTAGGCCCGCATCACGCGACCGAGCCACTGCTCCCCAGCGCATTTTTTCTTTATACAAGAATAATACGTGATCTAGACCGTCCTGACTTTCTAAACTCATAACCATCGGAGGATAATGAGCATGCTCTAATATAGCAGCCGCTAAAAAACTTGCTTCTAAGCAATGAATTTTATTTGCTTCCAAAGCTGCGTATGCAGAACGAACCGTTTCTCCATCCTCTTCACTATTATAGGGAATAGACTGCAAAAACTTTTGCACGCTTTTGGGAGTTGAATATTTCTGACAAAGTTTTAAAAAAAAATCCTGATCTTCACTCACTCTTTTATTTTATAAAACTTGTCATCAAAGAAGATGCCTGTAAGTTGTCACTTAAGCGTAAATTATTTGTTTTTGATCAAATCGCAATGAGCATAAACCACATTACGAGTCACCGGAGCACGAAACGACAAATTTGCGACTGTTCTTCGCACCTGAAGATCAACCTTCGGCAAACGATATTCAAATATTTTATGACAATCCAAACACTGAACATGATCGTGCTCTACTTCACGATTCATTTCATAAAAAGTAATCCCTTTAGAATTTGTAAAAGCTTCCGTGAGAATTTCGGCTTCTAAAAAAAGAGCCACACTTCTATAGATTGTTGCAAAACCAATTTCAGGAAACTCTTCGCGAACAGTGCCGACCATTCCTTGAATGGAAAAATGTTTTTTTTGCTTGAAAACAATTTCCAAAATTTTATCTCGAGTTTCGGAGGCATTGAGTTTGTTCTCGGCCGTATAACGCTCTAAACGTTCGCGATTTTTTTGAAGAACTAGATCATTCGTATCCCCGCAGGTTAACTCACTCACAGACTCACGACCACAAGGCAAAAGCGCGAGCTCAGCACCACGAACACTTTGATCAAGAAGGCGAACAGAAGCTTTCTTGACAATTTTGCCGGCAATTTTTCGAGGCATTCAACATCTATGATACAAATTCTATTTGAAGACAAGAAAAATGAAAACCCTTGTCAATTTTGAGTTTTTTCATTTGACCCTTATAACTGCTGTATTAATCATAAAGCACACCCATGAGTTCCTCCAAAAAAACTCGCTCTCTTTTGGATCTAAAAGTAAATGAGGAAGGTCAGATTTACTCGTTTAGCGCGCATCTTTCTCATGATTACACCATCCGCCTAAGAGAACTTGGTTTTCGAGAAGGTGAGTTTGTAAAATGCCTTAAGACTCCTCCTTTGGGTGCGCCTCGTATTTTTGAAATTTGCGGTTCGGTTTATTCAATGGAAACTGAAATTGCTCAAGGAATTAAATTACTCAGTTCAGAGTCTGAAAAAACAGCGAAGTAGGAAAAGGGAATTTTGTGGAAAACGTTTTGATTCTTGGAAACCCTAACTCTGGCAAAACATTGCTCTTCAATAGACTCACGGGACTCAAGCAAAAAGTTGCAAACTTCCCTGGTGTCACGGTTGAAATCTTAAGCGCTGAAGCTGATGGATTGATTGTCAAAGACTTTCCTGGAACCTACTCACTCAAGGCTTTAACGATTGATGAAAAAGTTGCAATCGATGGTTTCAAGGAAGCCATCGTTGACCCCAAAACTCGCGCCATCATTTGCGTGCTTGATGCCACAAGACTTGAACGCAGTCTCTATCTCTTACTGCAATTAATTGAAGTATCTCAAAGATGTCACTGCCCTCTCATCGCAGCTGTCAATGTGATCGATGAAATCATCACAAAAGAAATCAAGATGGATCTTGAAGGACTCAGCAAAGAAATCGGCTGCCCCGTGCTTGGAATTTCCGCCAAGAAAAGAAAAGGCCTCAAAGAATTAAAAAACTTATACCTTTCTCTTCCTAAAAGAAAACAATCTCAGACGAACTTAAGCAACGATATTGAACTCAGCACTTTCAATACAAAAGAAGAAATCATCAAGCTCAAATCTAGCGCTCATGAGCTTTCAAAAAAGTTCGGACCTCAAAACGATATTCTTTTAAAAAGCCAACATCGCTTAGACGATTTTTTTCTCTCTTCATGGGCAGGTCCTCTTGTGTTTGCTGCTCTTATGCTTTTTCTTTTTCAATCGATCTTCACATGGGCCTCACCCCTCATGGAAGGAATCAAAGGGTTTCTTGATATCAGTGGCCAGTGGGCCGCAACTCAAGTTTCTCACGAAATCCTCTCTGATTTCATTAAAGACGCTCTCTTTGCGGGCCTTGGATCTTTTTTAGTTTTTGCTCCACAAATCTTTATTCTTTTCATAGTCATTGGTCTTTTAGAAGACTCCGGATATCTTGCGCGTGCTGCAGTAATTTTACACAAACCCTTGAGCCTCTTTGGACTTTCGGGAAGAAGTTTTGTGACGATGCTCTCAGGCCACGCTTGTGCGATCCCCGCTATTATGTCGGCTCGAACGATTGAATCTCCTCGCAAGAGATTGCTCACAATTATCGCCACTCCCTTCATGTCATGCTCAGCACGTCTTCCCGTGTATGCAATGCTTGTGGGAGGATTTGTACCCGCAACAAGCATTCTTGGTGGGATTGTAGGATTACAAGGCTTAGCTTTTTTTATGCTCTTTGCGATTGGAATCACGATGGGATTAATTGTTTCTGCCTTGTTAGATAAAACTCTTTCCAAAAAAACTGCTCAACTGGGCGATGCTCCTTTTGTAATTGAACTTCCGCCTTATCGAATGCCTAACTGGCGCCCCATTGTTATGCATGCTCTCAATCGAAGTTTTGGATTCATCAAGAATGCAGGCTTTATGATTTTTAGCGTGACAGTTGTGGTTTGGTTTTTAGGTTACTTCCCCGATCATGCAGGACACTTGGATACGTCTTGGCTAGGGATGCTTGGCAAATGGATTGAGCCCATCTTTAGACCTATGGGAATGGATTGGAAAATTGGCGTTGCTGTCCTGACTTCTTTCCTCGCACGTGAGGTTTTTGTCGGCACACTTGGAACTCTTTACGGAATTGAGTCTGTCAAAGGAGACACTTCAAGCCTCGCCAACAGATTGCAATCAAGTGGAGTTACTTTAGCGAGCGCCTTAGCTCTCGCTGTCTTTTACTCACTTGCGATGCAATGTGTGTCTACCCTTGCCGTCATGAAAAAGGAAACTGGATCTTCCAGGATTCCAGTTTTTGTTTTTATCGGAATGACCGTTGTTGCTTATGCAGCCGCAGCTTTTGTTTTTATTCTCGTAAAATCACTCACTCAATAGAACTTAACAATAACTACTTCTTAATTTCTACACTCTGAAGCTCTGGCGAATAATTTAAATCATCCGTTTGAAAAATTGTTCTATATTGAATGTATTGATTTTGAATCTTATTAAATCCCGCATCTAAATAGTCAGCAAATGTGAACAGTGGATGGACACTTAAAACATCTCCCAAGGGATCAAGCGTAGAAACATCAATTACACTGTTATTGATCAATTCACTAAAGTAGCTCGCGCTTGTTCCGTCAGGACCAACCCATCCCGCACCCGAACAACTTGAATCATAGCAACCTCTAACCTGAAATTTGAGTCGATTCACTCCACGTCTGTAAAGTTGAGTAACCTTAGCTGGATCAAGCGCCTCACTCCAAACGGCAACTTCATCAATGTAGCCAGCAAAATTCTTGTCGCCTACGTCATCTCCGCCAACGTAAAGAGTGCCGCCACTTTCAACATTATATTGAATATAGCGATGAAGATCGTCAAAAGGACTAAAGCTTGACTCTCCGTTTACATATAAATAGATAGAATTGCCGTCATAAGTTGCAACCACATGGGCCCACTTGCCATAGGATAGTTTTTTCGCAGCAACTGTAGAAACCAAGATATTACTTTGATCATAAACTTTAAAAACAGGTTTTCCATCCGCTAACTCTAAAGAGTAAGAAACGCTTCCGCTAAATTTGTTTTCAAAAATAATCTTATTACTACCATTAACCGTACTTGAATATTCTGGATTCACCCACGCTTGAAGAGTAAAAGAACCGTAATTACTATAAAGAACCGCAAATCCTTCATCCACACCCACTGGAACAAAATTATTAGAAGTATCGTTCAGGGTTAAATACCCATTATTAAATCGAGCTGAGGTTGAAAACTTTCCGCCTTCCTCAAGAACAATATCGCCATTCGGATTTAGATCCTGCGCATTTATAACAACACTTTCTTTTACAACAGAAGCATCAACCGCATCATTCATGTGCCAAATCGCAAGAACATTATCCATCAAGCTTGCTTCAATTCCTGAATAATCACCAACAACCTCACTTGTTGCTGTTAACTCTTTCCCAAAAGGCATTGTTGTCTTCCACTCAAGGCCGACCCAATCATGAGTGCTCTTGTAATCCATCACACGTGAAGTAAAGACTCCGCTTGCTTTTCCAGAAGAAAGCTTAACGTAATTATTTGTTGAATCCCATTTAACATTTGACTTTGTTCCTCCATCAAAACCAACAGCTGCATCAGAATTATCTAAAGAAACAAGAAGAGCTGAATTTTTACTCGTATTTGCATTCGCTGTTCCTGTATTCCCAGCTGCATCCGTCTGACTAACAGTGATCGATACCGATCCTGAAACTTCAACTGCTGCACTCACATCAAAATTATCAGCTTCTACAATACTCCACGAACTTGATGTACACACAGGCGCTGTTGCTGGAGCTACTCCTCCCACCGTCACACTCACATCCTTAGCGTTCTCCGTACATGTCCCACTCAACGTGTACTTAGTTTTGTTTACACTCGTGATCGCTGGCACACTCGTAAACGTCAACACAGGCACTGTCATATCCAACGTATATGTCACGTATTGATTCGTAAATGCTGTTGACGAACAAGAACTATTTCCCGCCTCATCCTCTACTCGTGCGTAGTATTTCAATACCTGCCCCTCTACCATCGAGTCCGTTACTGTGACATTTTTAAATGCACTTCCATCTCCAGGCACGTCAGCACTCACCGCTGTATCAACACATCCTGCTACCAAATGAAGTGTAATCTTATCGCTTGCCACATAATTTCCACTTGTTGCTGTGACTTTCAACTCAGGTTTTGAATCATTACCCGGACTACTTGCAGGACTCGACAATGTAATCTTCGGTGCGCTCGGTGCAACGGGATAAATCTTTAAATCTTGTGATACTTGAGTAGCAGCATTTCCATAGGAATCCGAATGATTCACGTTCACAGCATTATCGCCTTCAAGTGAATCCGTGAAATTCAAATACGCTACCCATGTTCCTCCTGGTCCGCACAAAACTTTTGTTGGTGCTGGATGAATTACCGTATTCGCATGCGCTGAGGTGATATCTACCGACTGCCCCACAGCTCCACATGTTCCTGTTAACGCAAAACTTTGAAAATTACTCTTATTTACTTTTGTCGATGATGGCGCTGTGACATCTAAACTCGGAGCCGCTGTATTCTTCGAAGTTGTTGCATTCGCTGTTCCTGTATTCCCAGCTGCATCCGTCTGACTAACAGTGATCGATACCGATCCTGAAACTTCAACTGCTGCACTCACATCAAAATTATTACCCGACACGATACTCCACGAACTTGATGTACACACAGGCGCTGTTGCTGGAGCTACTCCTCCCACCGTCACACTCACATCCTTACCGTTCTCCGTACATGTCCCACTCAATGTGTATTGAGCCTTGTTTAGAGAATTAATGACTGCAGGGCTTGCAATTGTGACGACAGGTGCTTGTGAATCTTTATTTGCCGTCACCTGAGTTGCCTCTCCTTTATTTCCTGCCGCATCTGTTTGGCTTGCGTTAAACTTAATTTCTCCATCACCTAGAGAAGATAAATTCGCACTTGAGATAATCCAAGTTCTACCACTTTCGCAATTTGGTGAAAAAGAAATAGCATTGGAAGCATCCGTAATGCTCACACTTACGCTACCGTCTCCTGCTGTACACGAACCAGATACTGAATAAGAGCTAACATTAGACGTTGTCACATTCGACCTAGAAGAAATAACAACATCAGGTTTTGTCGCATCCTTCAATACCGTTAACTCAGCAGAACTTCCAACATTTGAAGCAGCATCTGTTTGACTTGCTTTAATTTTAATATCTCCATCAAGCAAAGTTGATAAATCAAATCCAGACACACTCCATACACCAAGCTTACAAACTGGCGCAGTCGTCGGAGATTTTGTTGCAGGTGTTGGATTCGTTGAATCACTTGCAACAATCGTCACGTCTTTTCCATTTTCAGAACATGTTCCTGAAAAACTATATGAGCTCTTATTAGCAAAATTGATTGTAGCCAAATTTGAAGTAATTTCTACGATCGGTGATGTTGAATCATATGAATAGGATGCAGATTTATTAGCTGCTGCAGAACTCGAACAAGCTACATTTCCATACTGACCTGTCACTTTTGCATAAAATGAAAGAGAATCTCCATCACTCAAATCGCTAGACTTCTGAACATCTACACTTGCCGAACCGTCTCCGCTAGCAGAACCCACAGCAGAATCGGAACATTGTGAATTCAAATGTAAGGTAATTGTATCTGTCGCTGCAAAAGCACCACTCACAGCTGTAATTGTAAAGGTAGGTTTTTTTACAGAATTAGATGGGCTTGTCGCGGGAGTCTTTAAAGCAAGCCGTGGAACTGCAACATCTGGATACTTGTTAGTTGTAGCCGTCACATTACCACTCGAATTAGCTGCAGCGTCTACTTGCGAAACAGTGACTGTAATTTGTCCATCGATTAAAGAACTTAAATCTTTTGTTACACTCCACACATGAGCGCTACAATTAGGCGTTGCCTTAATAGCTGTAGTAGTTGAATTATTTTCATCATCAACACTTACACTTACTGTTTCTGCATTCTCTGAACAGGTTCCAGATAAAAGATAAGACGCTTTGTTAGAAGAAGATATATTCACTAAAGAATTAATACTCACACTTGGATTAACCGTATCCAGAATATAAGTTGCACCTATTAAGTTTGAAGTGTTTCCTGCTGGATCTGTTTGACTCACATAAATATTTTTGGATCCGTTCACAGACGTAAAGTTCACACTAAATTTATATTTGTTTGTGTTTGGACAAACTTGAGTTATGGGACTTTTCACCTCTGTTGAAGAGCCTACAGTAAACTGACCGTAAAGTTTTACAGTTGCTCCCTCACTACAAGCTCCCTCAATATCTTGAGCGATAGCATTAAGGATTGATCCATCTACTGGCCCTGTAATTGTAGGCTCACCCGAACTGGAAGTTTTAAGGTAATAAGTTTTGTCGCTACCTGCAGTAGAATTACCTGCTGCATCTTTTTGGGAAATAGTGACAGTTTTATATTCATCACCGGTCGTCAACATGACATGAATCGCAAAGCTACTGTTTGAACATGTTGCAACAACTGGCTTGGGATTAATAGCTCCATTAATTGAAACAATCGCTCCCTCTTCGCAAGTTCCTTCTAAAATTTGAGACCTTGCACCCACATAAAGATCAACGGGATGTTCAATAAAAGGCGCATCTGGTGATGTCGTATCAACATTCAAAACAACCTGATTAGAAGCTCCACTTGCTGGATTACTAGCAACATCTACTTGAGTTGCCACTAAAGTATGAGCACCCTCTGCCAATTCAATATCTGTTGAATCACAAGACCAGTTTCCAGATGAATTCACAACAGCGCTGCACAATATATCTGAACCACCGACACCGTCTGTGACAGTAACAGTAGCACCTACCTCGCCCGTGCCAGAAACACTTGGAGTGTTATCGCTTGTATATGAATTATTAAGAGGGCTAGTAATCATAGGAGCCAAAGGAGAATTTGTATCAATATAAAAATATCTCTTGATTGGACCCTGAGTTCTTCCAGAAGGATCTGTTTGAATAGCCTGAATAGATCTCAATCCATCACCAGGATACAAAGTAACCGACTGTGAATAAGCTCCACCGACAGAACAAGTTGCATTCAAAGGACTTTCCGCAAAAGATCCAGTTAAGGAAATATTTGCTGCTGCTTCACATGCTCCGCTTATGGTTTGATTTAAATTAATTAAAGTAGCCTTATCTACGGGTGTAGCAATCGTTAACCCTGTTGGATTATCCAAATCAACGACAACAGAAATAGAACTTGATGAAGCACTTTCATGATTAGCCGAATCTGTTTGCGTCGCTGTGATAATACGAGAGCCCTTGCTCAAAGTCTGAGTCGCAGGGCAAAACCAAGAGCCAGATGAATCAGAAGAAACAGAGCAAACTAGAGCCCCATCTACTTTAACTTTAATTTTTACATCTGGATCACTCGTCCCCCAAACAGAAGGAGTAGCCGTTTGTAAATAACTACCCGTCAGCGGACTTTCAATTGTCGGAACCCCACTTGGCGCGCTTGTATCAAGCACATACAAAGCAACAGCAGGAGAACTTTCTGCCCCTGAGCCATCCACTTGAGTAGCCTGCAAACTCTTTGCACCATCAGATCCTGTAAAAGTCACTCGGATTTTTTCAGGAGTAGCAGATGATGTGCACGTTTGCGTTACAGGACTATTCAAAATATTACCTGTTAACTTCACTGTCATATCTTTCAAACAAGAGACGGAAATATCTTGCACTCCCGAAGCCAAAGTAGCACCAGATGCTGGGTCTTGAATCGATGGTGCAGCCCCTGCATTTGGATCAATAATGACACCTACGGATGCTTTAGGACTTTCATTTCCTGCAAGATCTTTTTGGTAGGCCTCAATAGTATGGGGATCATCACTCAACTCAGAACCTAAATTACAAGTCCAAGTTTTATTTGGATTCACAAGCGCGATACAAGAGCTGTTATTTGGATTTAGAGAAGTTACAAAGACAGTTGCGCCTGCTTCTCCTGTACCACTTACAGTTGGAGTTTTATCTGACATAATTGATCCGTCAGGTGGGCTTGAAATAACAGGAGCACTCGGTGCAAGAGTATCCCACTTATAAGAAACACTTACCGAAGGAGAAGCTGTCCCAGCTTGATTTCTTTGTAAAGCAGTAATTGTGTTGAGTTTATTTTCTTGAGACAATTGAACATTAATTTCAAATTGATTAGCAGCACAGGTTCCCGTTACAGGGCTACCTATAATATTTCCTCTTAATTCAACAATCAAACCATTCGTGCAAGTTCCTTTAATTTTTTGATCCGCAAGATTCAAAGAAATTCCGCTCGTAGGGTCATCAACCGTAGGAGAGGATGGAATGCTTGTATCAATCGTGAAAGAAACATTAGAAGATGAAGCACTTACATTCCCAGCTGAATCAGCTTGCACAGCAGAAACTGTCACCGCTCCATCATTAAGGACGTCGCTTAAAGAACAACTCCACTTATTAGAATTATTTACAGTAGCCTGACAAGTTGATGTTTTAGATGGAGTTCCACCAGTAGCCGTTACAGTTACAATTGAACTAACAACTCCAGTTCCACTTATTGTTGTTTGATTATTATTTACAAAAACACCTTCAGCAGGAGATGTCACAACGGGTATAGAAGGTGGAACGTTATCGAACATATAATGGACAACAGATGGAAGACTCACGACTCCATTGGAATCTGTTTGAGTTGCCTGAAGTATTTTTGAGCCTTCTCCGGCGACAAACGTCACATTTGCTGTGTAAGTTCCACCAGCACAAACAACAGAAACAGCTGGAGTAATATTTCCGATAAAAGTTACTGTATTTCCATCTGTACAGGTACCGGAAACTGCTGCAGTCAAAGTGCTTAAGAAACTTCCAAAAGCAGGAGCAATAATTGTCGGTGATGCTAAAAGAGTCGGATCTACTTTAACACCCAAACTTTTAGCAGCAATACTTGGGTTACTCGCTAAATCCTCTTGAGTGACTTCAATATCAATCACCGAAGGAGGCGTAATCGCAGGGTATAATTCGCAAAACCAATTTCCAGAAGCCGCAACTGTTGCTTCACAAGTTGCATCAGCTTTTGAAGACAAATTAACTCCTGCTTTTACTTTTACGAACGAACCCGCAAGGCCCGTACCTCTTACAACTGGTGTCGTATCAATCACATTTGTTCCAGCTAAAGGACTAGAAATAACGGGAGCAGCAGGAAGAATCGTATCTAAAATATATGTTGCTGTTGTGGGATAACTCGCAGATCCATTCACAATCTGACTCACAGAAATATTTTTGACTCCATCACCTGCTACTAATTTTAAAGATACTGAATATGTTCCAGCACCTGAGCAAGTGGTTTTAACAATTGATTTATTCCCAACCAATCCAAACAATGAATCATCTACAATCGAACCCGTAACGTTTACAACGCTCGCAGTAGAATCACACTGACCCGTAAGAGTTTGATTAACATCCTTCAAAAAAATTCCGCCTACAGGAGTTAAGATAGTTGGAGCAGAAGGAGTCACACCTCCATTTGAAATAATTTCAACCAACAAACTAGTGACAGCCGATGTGTTTCCAGCAAGATCTACTTGCGACACATTCATCATGTGAACGCCGTTTGGAAGAAGCGGCTCCAAGAAACAACTCCACTTACCAGAAGCATCCACCGTGGTCGTGCATGAAGAACTTAAACTTGTAACCTTAACCGTTGCATCTACCTCTCCAGTTCCAGAAATTTTAGGAACAAGATTTTGTGTAAGATTTTTGGTAGTAATTTTTTCACCATTAACAGGTGAAGTGACAACAGGCTTATCAGGAGAGGTCATATCCAAACGAACAGCTCCAAGGGCCGTATCTTTTTCTTGTACAAGAAGAGCGCTCTTTAATCCATCACCTGAACTCAAAGTAACATCTGCAGAAAAAGTTCCAGGACTTTTACAATCTACTTTTAAAGAAGCAGGAGCAAAGTAATCAATATGTGTGACTGGATCTACATCTGGTGTGATCGTAACAATCCCTCTTGTGGGATCACACGTACCACTTAAAGTCACAAGCATTTTATTTGTCAGCTGTGGATTTAGCTTAAGCGAGGCGAGAGTTAGACCTAAATCATCGATTGCAAAGTTTTTTCCACACGCTGTGATGAGCAATAAAAAAAGTGGGCAGGACTTCTTGAAAATATTTACCATTGCAAATTCTTTCGAATTTTAACGGTAATTGATTAAGTTAATATTGTGTTAAGGACCTGTGAGGTAGCTTTTATTCAAGACAGTCAAATTATCCATACTGATTCACATGTCTATTACATGTCAGTCATTTTTTAGACTGACAATATTTTATCACAAGGATTAACGAATGATCTGTAACTCGACTCTTCTATTAGCAGGAAGATCTGCTTCAGAAGGCTGATCAGATCCAAAATAACCCATTTCAATTTTTGAAGAAGGAATTCCTAGTTTAAGAAGCTCATCTTTCATCATGACTGCTCTTGTGTAAGATATCTGTTTATTTACAGAACTCTCTCCTTCAGCACTTGCATGACCAACAATTCTAATAGCTTTGATATTTGCCAAATCGACCTTCACACTTGCGAGAACTTTCTTTAAGCGTGCGCGATCTTTCATTGAAATGAAAGCAATATTCTGTGGATAACGAACCACATAAGTCACATCGGAGCTTCCACTCATTTTTGAATCTTCTACAGAAGGAACAACATCATCTCCAAGAAGTTCACTTGAAATAACTTCTTCACCAGAAAATCCTGAAGCTTTATTTTTTTGTTCTTGAAGCACTTCTTTAGGCTCTTCTACTTTTTCGACTGCTTCTACCTGTGAAACTGTTTCTACTTTATCTTTTTTGCAAACAACTCCCCAAACACAAGGGGCAACCTTTAAACCAACCGTAACTCGGTAATCATTCCCGTCGTCATGAGTGATTAAATTCCCTACAGCCACACCCAAAAATCCATTCAACGACTCAGACAATCCCGCAGAAGCGGCAAACATGAATTCATTAGGATTAATTTTTGAAGAGAACAAAGGATTAGACCATAGGCGCATGTACTCAGCACTAAAACCTAAACTTTTATGTAAAGGAATATAAGCCCCAAAACCTGTCGAAAGTTGTTGAGTCATATCATTTGCGCGACTGCCATTATTGTAATAAACAACGGCTCTTTCGTTAAACTTATACCCAACGTTTGCTGCAAACTGAATGTAACGAGTTAAAAATTCTGTCGCAAACTTTACTCCAAATCCAAAGTCTTGATCAGAAAGAACGTTAATCTGTTGCCCTTCCAAAGAAGAAATTCCTGAATTTTTTACATTATAAAGAGCGCCCGCAGTCGGAATCGTCATAAAAGGAATCACGCTCATCGCCCAACGACGCTCGTTCATCACTCGAAATTTTGTCATGAGTTGCACATCATTAAAACCACTCGCAACAACTCCATTATTATCTTTGAAATATGTATAGGATGTATTTGCTCCCAACATAAACCACGGAGTTATGTACGAAGCCATTCCAAGGTTAATAGAAGTCATATTCTGAATTAAAGACTTGGTCTGAGTGCTAAAATTACCTGTCTTTGCAACTAATGGAGAATCCACATAGGACACTCCTAAGTTATATAAAAAGTCAGACTGACTATTCACATAACTTTCGTCTAATCGAGCATCTTCAATTTTATCAAAAACCAAAGAAAAGCTTCGACTGTATTGCTGATAATTAAAAGCCTGAAGTTGAGTCGACGCTAACAACGTTCCTAAAAGAAGAACAGGCTTAGGTCCAAGCAGATTGTTTAAATTAAATTGTTTCATATTCATCGACCTTCTTTCAATTGCTGTTTCTTAATCGTTTAGCAAAAAACCCTGGCCGCTTGAGCTTGATGTAGCGGGAACAATGTTCAAGTCCAGATCATCAACCATGACCTTTGAATAAGTTGCTTTTTCTTTTTGAGCGTGTCGCTTTGCTTTTGGGGCCACCTCTTGACTGCTGATGCTGCGAGGAGTTTCTACAATGGCTGGAGCAGGAGCCACTTGGGCAGGAACTTGTTCAACAGAAACAATATTCATTTCTTTAAAAGCCGGCTCTTTTTTTGCCATCATTTCAGGTTGAGCTAACTTGTCATAAAGCTCTTCACGCGCGGCATAGCCCGGACCTCGACTTGCACAAGAAGACAAAAAAGTAGTCAATAAAAGTGTTTGGTAAAATTTATGAGATTTTAAAAACAACATTACCTAAAATTATTTCATAGGTTTTTTTGTTTTCATCTTTTGCAAGTGTCAATTCTATGCCTTTTTTTGCTTAACAACTCTCTCTAAGGCACTGAAACTACTGACAAAATACCCCATCAAGCTTCTCCGCCAAAATACCGATACGCAAATATATGCCCTTCGTTACAAGAATTCGTATTTTGTCATATGTTTTTTTAGTTTTTTTTATGACTCTTGTCTCTTCTTGTACCGCCCAAAAAAATTCAAGCCAGGCAGCAATTCCCTCCAATCCCATCGGAAACAACTCAGGTCCAGTAACCCAGGATCCCCCACCCAGCACAAGCCCCGTGATTCAGTATGAACTTATTTTAGGCGCTCTTCAAAACTCAATTCCCGCAGACGGAACAACAGCTATTATTGCAACAATTAACGATCTATCGACAAAGAAACTCTACACAACCAAAAGTGTTCCTGTTTTTTTTAGCTCTCCTTGCTCACTCAATAAAAGCTCCGACCTAGACTCAACTGTTCCCTCAACTGATGGAATAGCGAGCGCTACTTATTTACCCAAGGGCTGTATAAATTCTGATCTCATCACTGCTCGCACCACAATAGACAACCAAACTCTAACCAAAACCTTCTTAATCTCCATTGCTCCGACCAACTCTCTCTCTCCCAAAGCAGCTTTAGGAAAAATATTATTTTTTGATCAATCACTTTCAGCTTCAGGAAAACAATCCTGCGCAACTTGCCACTCTCCATCAAATGCCTACATGGCAACAAATAAAGATCCAGTTCCCCTTGGTGGAAGTTCAATGTTATCAAGTGGGTTTCGAAGCTCGCCCTCTGCGGCCTACACTTCGTTAATACCACCCTTTAGGTATCTTCCTGTTACAAACCAACAAGGGTCAGTTGATAATATTACAAACGGAAAACTTGGAACTCCCCGAACTGGTCTGATGTGGGATGGTCGAGCAAGTGACGTAAAGATTCAAGCACGAGGACCCTTTACGGGGCCACACGAAATGGGCAACAAAGATAACTCAGAAGTTCAAACACGATTGCTCAACAAAACTTATTTAGCTCAATACAAAACTCTTTTTGGAAATATTACAAGTATAAGCAACGCAGACACGACCGTCTCAAACATGGCAGATGCGATTGCTGCTTACGAAACAGAAGACAATTCATTTGCACCGATTAATAGTAAATTTGATGCAGTTCAAAAAGGTATCGCTTCGTTTTCAGCTCAAGAAATAAACGGACAATCCATTTTTAACAACTCAAATAAAGCAGCCTGCCAAGGATGTCACGACTCCACAGGAAAATCGATCGACGGCCCTCAACTCTTTTCTGATTTTAGCTACAGAGCGATTGTTCCTCCAAGAAATTGGAAAATTCCTTACAACAATGACGATGTTGTAACAGCTGCGCTAAAAAACATTGGCCTCTCCACAAATCTAAACGGTGGTGCACTCGGAACACCCAACCATCTTTATTACGACCTCGGTTTCTGTGGCCCCTTTCGAACAGATACTCCCCTTACAGATCCCCAGAACACGCCACTTTGCGGAACTTTCAGAGTCGCCCCTCTTCGTAACATTGCACTCAAAGGATCTTATTTTCACAATGGCGCTTTCAGTACACTTGAACAAGTCATTAATTTTTACATTAACCGAGATCAAAAACCTGAAACCATATACCTTGATGCGAAAGGAGCTAAAGATTTACAATATAATGACTTACCCGATAGATACCTTAGCAACGTGACAAAAGATAGAGCGCCCTTTCAAGCTTTAAAAAATGGAGGAATTCGCCTAACCCCAACAGAGACACAAGACCTCATAGCTTTTCTATGTACCTTAACTGATGGTTTTGATCCTGCTCACCCCGAAGCCTACAGACTTCCCCTACAATGCCGAAACGCTATAAGGCCTTGAATAAACGAATGAAAATCTGGAAAGCAAAGTTTTTTTTATTTTCCCTTGTTTCCCTTTATCATTCTAAAGTTTTTGCACTTGAAATAGATACAGAAAAACTTCAATGCCTCAACGTACTTAAAAAAAACCCACTACACGAAAAAGGCTATCCAGCAGAAAAGCTTTTAAGCTTTATCGAGAGAATGCCACACCCACGTGAAAGCCCACAAGGTTTTTCATTTGGTCCTATTCTCGCGCTTCCTCTTCAAGGATGGAAATTGCATGTCTCTTTTCCTAAAGACTATCCACTTATTGTTGTTGAAAGTGTCGTTCCTTTTTTAATCAAAAACTTTCCAGACCTTGCCTTTAAAGTTCCCCACACTCTTTCTTTTGAAAGAGGCTTTGGAAATAAAGAAAACTCACAATACGGAAAACTCATCACAATCTATCCAAAAGACACAGCTGAATTTCACAAAGTTACCGAGGCTCTCAAACCTCTTCTTAAAAATTTAGAAAAGACATACGGCTCTTTTATCGAACCAAACGCAAAAGGCGACATCCCCACCGATTCGACGGGTGTTTTTGCTCGATACGGAAGATTTACTCCCTCGATCAACTTAGGCGACAACGAAATCGTTCGTGTGGATAAAGATGGAAACGCCCTGAACGCAAACGGGCAGGTCATTCAATACAAAGGATCTTCCGTTAACTTAACGGAACTCAACCTAAACCTTCGCCCACAATCGATTCAAGAAAAAGAAGAATCTAACGAACTGTATAATCACCTGAGAAAAGAAGGCGCTATCGAACAAGATGACCGCAGCCAAACACCTAGCTGGGCAAAAACGTTTCTAGACGCTTCATCTTAAAAAGGCTCTGAGAGCTTTATTTTCTTTGTTCCTCGAATTTTTCCAAAAATCCAAAAATCTCCACCCGATATAAAAACAAGATGAACAGCCCAATCAACATGCGAGATGGAAACACTTTCCCACCCTACAATATAGGCCACTGGCTCTGGAGCACCCTTGAAATGAATCGCTTTTTTTGCAAATGCTTTAAAAATATAGGGATCTGGATTTTGAAATACAATCTCTGAGACTCCATGCATTTTGGGATGATCAGAATACTGAATGTCCCAAATATTTCCCGTAAACTTAGACCACATGCCATTCCACCTATAAGCAGGAGCGGCTGCCGAATCGTCTTTATCGTATCCAATTCGAATATCTTTTAAGAGCGCCCCAACTAAATAGAACTCATTCTTATAATCAACATAATCAAGCGAGGAAGAATCCTCTATATATCGAGGTCTATTCAAATAATCTTCAACTTTATCAAAGAGAGACTCGCGCGCATTTGAAAGAAAGTCTCTACAGCTTCGAATAAAATTCCGAGGCCCTGCAACTCCTACGAAAGGATTCAATAAAACCCCTACTAAGCAAAGCCTCAAACAAAAACCTACCCTCATAAGCAAAGTGAATAGAGCAACTTAAAACAACGCTGACAAGTAAACATATCTGGATAAAGCCCTTTAAAATTCTTTACACTAACCGCCTCCTCAACGAAGAAAATACAAATAAAATTCGAATAGAGATAAATCTTGAAAATAGACTCAAAGAGCGCAAAACTCTAAACCTAATATGACAAGCGCTGTTGATTCCCTGTTAGAATTTTTACGTTTTCCCTCTATCTCTACAGATCCCAAAAACAACTCAGACGTTCGCGCCTGCTCTGATTGGCTCATGAAAACACTCAGCGGAATGGGACTCAGTACTGAGCGCTACGAAACTCCTGGACATCCCGTAGTCGTTGCAAAAAACGTACATCAAAAAGGTAAAAAAAATATTTTGATTTATGGGCACTACGACGTGCAACCCGTAGATCCCGTAAATCTTTGGACAACTCCTCCCTTTGAACCCAGTATTCGAAATAAAATTATTTACGCTCGTGGATCAGCCGATAACAAAGGACAAATGCTTGCTCACGTTATGGGCGTCAAGGCGACTCTTGAAAAACACAAAGAACTTCCTGTGAATCTTACTTTTTTATTCGAAGGCGAAGAAGAAATCGGCAGCCCCAACCTTCGTCCCTTTCTTGAAAAACATAAAGCTGAACTTCCTGCAGATTTAATTGTTATTTCTGATACGGGAATGGTCGGCCCCGGCATTCCCACTCTCACTTATAGTCTTCGAGGAATTGCCTGCTTAGAAGTTCTCATCAAAGGTCCCCAAATGGATTTACACTCCGGAGTTTTTGGAGGCGCGGTCATGAACCCTCTTCTTGCGATGGCAAGACTCATGAATAGCTTTCACGATCCCGAAGGCAAAGTAAAAGTCGAAGGTTTCTACAACAACGTTAAAAATGTTGCGGATTGGGAAAAGGCAAACTGGAAAAACCTTCCGAATTCAGATGAAGAAATCAAAACACTCACTGGAGTGAAAAAACTTTTTGGAGAACCCGGATACAACAGCCGAGAACACACATGGGCCAGACCCACACTTGAGTTCAACGGTGCAGGTGGAGGCTATCTTGGAGCTGGATCTAAAACTGTGATTCCGTCTCAAGTTATTTTGAAAATTTCTTGTCGCTTAGTTCCTGAGCAAAAACCTGCTGAGGTTTTAAAAGCTGTCGAAGCTCACATCAAAAAACATATGCCCAGCGAAGTGAGTTACGAGATCATTCCTGGCCACTCTGGATCACCCTATTACGTGGATCCTTTTTCCGATCACGGCAAAGCTGCTCAACGCGCTCTTCAATCAACCTTCCATCGCGAAACAGCTTTTATTCGTGAAGGTGGTAGCATTCCTATCGTTCAAGATTTCAAGGAAGTATTGGGAGCGGACACTTTGCTCTTAGGTCTTTCTTTGCCTGATTGCAGAGCCCACTCTCCTGACGAAAACTTCCCCGTAGAAAACTACGAACAAGGGATTTTACTCAATCAGTACCTGCTTCAAGAACTAGCAAAATAATACACTCCCGTTGCCAATTTTTGGCTTTTAGAGAGGGTTAAGAAGGCCTTCGCTTTAAGAGTGCCTGTAAGCTGTTGATTTTAAAGGTCTATTCTATGGACCCCAAAATTCTTGTCTAGGCACCTGTCTTGCTTTCTTATAGGCAAGATGTCAGCGAATAGAGATTTGGAATTCCCCATTCATTACTACTTCGGCAACGCAGCCAAAGACCTCGCCCACCTTATGCCTATCGAGGATGAAATCGAAGCCGCTGTTCAAGAAGCCAGCACAGAAGCCAATATCGAATATCGTCTCAATCAAATCGATAGTATCCTTGAAAAGTTAACCGAAGCTCACGAGCAGATTTCTTTTTACTTAAGAGATATTGTTCGAGTGACTCACTAAAATGAGTGGAATTTCTAGAACAAAAATTCCCGAATCAAAACTTTGCTCAAATCGTGATCAGACGGAAGTGTGATCTCTAAAACTTTCTCCACTTCAAGAGTTTCTCGAAATGCAGGATATGTTTTTAAAAAAGAAATAAACAAATCGGGCCACTCTACAAGACCAATCTTAATCTGATCATAATCCTCTAAACCTAAACGCAAAAATTCTTTTTCCTCTTCTATTCGATAAGCATCCATGTGTAAGGCAAGTTCGGATTTAGAATTTTTGTAGGACAAAAGTTTCAAGAAAGTAGGACTTTGAATTTGCTGAGTATCAAAACCAAGTTCAGTTAAGAGTTCTTTTGTAAAAGTTGTCTTCCCCGCTCCAAGATCTCCTCGAAGTAAAATCCATGGATGCGTTTTTTGTTCTTCTATCCAACTCAAAACTTGCGGAAGAATAGACTTAAAGTAAGACATAAAATCTAGGGCAAAGTTTTGTGATTGATTTCTTTTTCAATGGCCTGACAAATATTTAAAGCAATCGCTTCAATCATGCTTTTTTCTTCGCCCTCTATCATCACGCGACACAAAGGCTCCGTGCCTGAATAGCGAACCAAGATTCGTCCACGACCTTTTAGTTTTTTATTGCCATCTTCAATCGCAGAAGAGACTTCTTTCAACTGCTCAAGAACAGGCTTAGAAGTGACTCGAACGTTTTTTAAAATTTGAGGAACAGGCTGAACAATTTTCTTAAGCTCACTCAAAGGTTTTCCAGAACGCTTCATAGCTGCAATCACAGACAGAGCTGCAATCACACCATCACCCGTCGTTGTAAGATCTGTAAAAATCAAATGACCCGATTGTTCTCCACCAAAATTCAATTTTTCTTTTCGCATAAGATCGACAACTTCGCGATCTCCAATACCAGACGTTAAAACCGAAATACCTCTTTCACGCATAGCAATTTCAAGTCCGATATTACTCATAGGTGTTGTCACAAAAGAGGCTTTTGCTAATTCGCCACGCGAATGCAAATCAGCCGCAAGCAATCCCAATACCTGATCGCCATCAACGACTTCACCTTTTTCATCAGTTAAAATCACACGATCTGCGTCACCGTCTAAACTAATTCCAATATGAGCCTTAGTTTTAAGAAGCTCATCACGTGCACACTCAGGAAACAATGCGCCTACTTCTTTATTGATATTGACGCCATTTGGCTCCCCACCCACCTCAATCACTTCTGCACCTAGTTCATTAAAAACAAGCGGGGCAAATTTATAAGCAGCCCCATGCGCACAATCCAAAATAATTTTCATTCCCTTCAAATCATACTGATTGGGAAAACAAGATTTCGCATGAACCACATAACGTCCCATTGCATCGTCGATGCGTTTAGCAGAACCTAGATCCATACCCACAGGAAGACGCTCTTCAAAATCATCGCTTAAAACAAGACGCTCAATTTCTTCTTCAATCGCATCAGCAAGCTTATATCCATCATGTCCAAAAATTTTAATACCGTTGTACTCGTAGCTATTGTGAGAAGCACTCACGACAATTCCTGCATCTGCTCTCATGTCGTTCGTTAAAAAAGCAACTCCTGGAGTGGGCATGGGACCCACCAACAAAGCCATAGCACCTTGACTCGTCACACCCGCTGCAAGAGCTTGTTCGATCATGTAACTACTTCGACGAGTGTCTTTTCCGATCAAAACAATACTTTTCTTATCACTTCGCAAACTTCTACCGCGAAAATAATGAGCCGTTGCTCGACCCACTCGCAAAGCAATTTCTGCCGTCATCGGATAGCGGTTAGCGATTCCACGAATTCCATCCGTCCCAAAAAGTTTACGCATAAATAATACGTTAACCTAGCAATAGTTTATAATCAAAAAGGCTTAGAAGCATTATGGAACTGTCACTAAAACAGTATCCGTTGAACGATCGATAATTCGAACATCGGGAGCCAACTTCCAGGTTAAACGCCAAGGATTATTACCCTTTTTGAGCTCTGGGAGCTGAACCCAAACATCAATGGTAGAAGCTTGCATCGAATCTAAATTACTTTGAGGACCCTCTAGCAACAAATCTACCGTTCGAGGACGCAACTTAATGCCTCGACTATCAGGATCAAGCGGATAAGACCGCGCGGGCTGACCCAACTTTAGCCGAATGGGAATTCCTCTAAACAACCTGCGCTTAGAAGGGCCTTTTAAATTCACTTCAACGTGAACAGAGGAAACTTCGTTAACAGTTTTAATTCCAGAAAAGTCTTTAAAATTTAAAGGCGCTTCAAAATGCTGATTTAAACTATTTTCTGTTAAATAAATCACTTCTGTAGGCAAAGAGTTTAAAAGCCCCAAACGAATTCTAGACCCTATGACTTCAACCGTACTCGGCTGAGCCACCACAGTTTCTACTTTATAAGCATCGGGAAGTTGCGCAGAAATAATAGGACGAACCGTTACTCGTTTTTTAATTTCACGATCCAAAAACAATTTCACACTTTGAGGACTGATCATTGTCCAATCAATTCCAAGAGGAATTTTTAATTCATCCGTACGAATGGGAACCTCATGCTCACCTGTTCCCATCTTGGAAAGATCCACTGAGAGAATAGATTCTTGTTTCAAAAATTCACTCACAAAAGGCGAAGGACCCCGAACTCGAATAGTTACTTCTGTAGGAAACGGAGAATAGAGGATTAAATCTTTTGGAGTTTTATAATCAAGCTTAATGATTTTCGTAGCTTCAATTTTTTCGCCACCCACAACACGAAACCATAATCCCACAGAGAACAACAAAGCGATTAAGGCAATCACTCCACGATCACGAAGGCGCCCCGAAATAAACTCACTCATTCTTATCTCTTTCCTTATCCGATACTTTTTCGGAACGCTTCGAAAGTAAGCGACTGTCTTTCAAGCGAGCGTAGAAACTTCCGGTATTTTCACGTCTTTCAATCAAATCAAAAGCCATCAAAATTCTTTCTTTCAAAGAAACAGGAGAAAGATTTTGCCTTAAGGCTCCTCCTACTGCGACCCCAATTTCACCACGCTCTTCACTCACAACGACAACAACAGCATCAGATTCTTTAGATAACCCCATAGCAGCTCGATGCCTTGTTCCCAAGTTTCGATCCACATTTGACTCAAGAGAAACAGGGACAAAACATCCTGCAGCCAAAACTCGATCTTCTTTTACAATCACAGCACCATCGTGAATGGGCGAATCTGTTTGAAATATAGAAACCAAAAGCTCAGCCGAAAGTCGTGCATCAATCTTCACGCCTGCATCTGTATAATTTTTTAACCCATGCTGACGCTCAATCACAATTAAAGCACCAATACGGTTAACCGCTAAAATATGCGCTGCCTTACAAACTTCATCAATAGAAACTAAAAGTTTACTCGAGCGAGAACCTGCAATTGCAAAAGGCCCTCGACCAATATTTGCAAGAGCTCGACGAATTTCATCCTGAAAAAGAACAACAACAATAATGAACAAATAATCAAAGAATTGTTTAAGAACGTAATTAAAAACATAAAGCCTTAATCGCTCACTCAACAACAATGCTCCCAGCAAAACCAAAAGACCCATCAAAACTTGGAGCGCACGAGTTCCGCGAATTAATAATAAAAGACGGTACGTAACGATAAAAACAAGAACGATGTCAAACAAATCTTGCCATCGAAGCTGCGAAGGAAAAAACGACATCATCTCCTCATGAGCATAACAATTTGCAACTGCAAATTGAAGCGACAAAGTACATTCACGAATTATTAACAAAAACTGTCAAATTTTATGCTTTGCTAGGGTCAGGAATCTTTACGATTCCAACGTTTTCATCCTGAGTGGACATCTTATTTTCAGAAACTTCCGCTGAAGGAGCGACTCTAGGCGGAAGCGGTGCCGTTGCTAACTTCACTTCTTCTAAAGTCTTTCCAGCACATAACATTTTAAATTGTTCTGCATCGAGTGTTTCCACATCCAACAGAGCAAGTGAAACCGCATGCAATTCTTTTTCGTGCTTCATCAAAACTTCACGAGCGCGCTTGTGATTGCGCTCAACGATGTCACGAATCTCACGATCAATAAGCTGACTTGTCTCTGCACTGAA
>CANIGN010000012.1 GCA_947467125.1 Bacteriovoracaceae bacterium
CGATATTCGCAAGAGTGGCAGCAGCACTTGTAAGCCTATCTGCAACGCGAGCGGGATAGAGCGCGTGGAAATTTCCACCTGAAACACTTTCTTGTGAATCAGGAAAGAGAAGAGGATTGTCGCTTGAAGAGTTTAATTCGCGATTGAGAATTTCTTCACATTGTTGGAGTTCGTCCCAAATAGCTCCATGAACAAGGGGGGCGCATCTAAGGGAATAGTTATCTTGAACGCGTCCACATTTTTCATGGCTTTTTGCGATCTCGCTTTTTCCACTTAGCCATTTTTGCATTTCTTTGCCCACTTCAAGAACGCCTTTTTGATTTTTTGCATCTAAAACTTTTTGATACAAAATACGATGCGAGCCTCTAAGTCCCTCAATCATAAGCGCACAGGAAAGATTAGAGATTTTGAGAAGAAATTTTAATTCCTCTAGAGCGTAGGCAGCAAGAACGGTTGTGAGCTGTGTTCCGTTGATCAGAGCGAGACCTTCTTTGGGCCCGAGCTTGAGAGCTTTCATTTTATTTTTTTTCAAAACATCCCCGGCAGGTGCGCGGAGGATTTTTTTACCATCGCTGTAACTACAATAGCCTTCACCTAAATATCCCAGAACCGCATGAGCGCTTGGGCAAAGATCTCCGCTCGCGCCCACACTCCCTCTACTAGGGACTTCTGAGAGAATTCCCGCGCGAATAAGCTTTGTGATTTCTTCTACAGTTTGGGCTCGAATGCCGCTGTTGCCGCGAGCAAATACGTTCAATCGCATCATCCACATTGCAAGAGTGATGGAGCGAGGAAGAGCTTCTCCAACACCACAAGAGTGAGAGCGAATAATGAATTCTTGTAAATCATTTAATTGAGATGAGGAAACTTTTACCTCAGCGAATTTTCCAAAACCTGTGTTCACTCCGTAGACGGGTGCATCGTCTTTGACGATTTTTTTGACAAAAGCTTCGCAGTCCTTAATTTTTTTAAGCCCCTTGGGAGAAACTTTTATGTCGGTTTCAAAATCGGGACGATCAGCATTCTTAGAAAAATTGATGAGTGTCGAAGTTGTGAGTTGTTCCCCGTCGATAACAAGTTTCATGCTCTTTATTTAGTCAATAAGTTCTCGTCTTGTCACGAGCCCGTGTGCTTAGATCTTAGTTCATGAAGTCATTTGCGAGCGATAATTACGCATCGGTTCATCCTCGGATTTTAAAAGCCATTGAAAAAGCAAACAAGGGTCATGCAAAAGCCTATGGATATGATCCGTTCTCCGAGGAGTTGCAAGACATCATTGAAGATATTTTTGGAAAAGGAGTGAGTGCTTTTCCTGTTTTTAACGGATCGGGTGCAAATGTTATCGCTCTTAAAAGTTTGTGTAAAAGTTACGAGGCCATTTTATGTTCAGATGTTTCGCACATAAATGTTGATGAGTGTGGAGCCGAAGAGCAACTTGTGGGGTCAAAGTTAATTGATCTGCCCTCGCAGCAGGGAAAGCTAAGTCCTCAATCGCTTTCTTCTTTTACAAAAAATTATGGAAATGAACATCAAGTTCAAGCAAAGGTTTTGAGTCTTACTCAAACAACTGAGAGAGGAACAGTGTATAGCCTTCAAGAATTAAAAGCCCTGGGAACTTTTGCTAAAAAGAATTCTATTAAGGTCACTATGGATGGCGCTCGTTTTTCTAATGCCGTCGCAGCTTTGAAAGCAAAACCCATTGAAATAAGCAAAGCGGCTCAGGTGCAAGTTTTAAGTCTCGGCGGAACGAAAAATGGTTTGATGTTAGGGGAGCTTGTCGTCGTTTTTAATCCTCAAATTGCCGACGAGATGAAATTCTATCGAAAGCAGTATTTGCAGCTTTCAAGTAAAATGCGTTTTATCTCCGCTCAATTTGTAGAGTATTTTAAAAATGATTTATGGCTTAAAAACGCTCTTCATTCCAACGAAATGGCTCAACGTCTTAAAAGTGAATTACAAAAGTTTTCTGAACTTGAGATCACTGAAGAAGTGGCAGCGAACGTCGTTTTTGTAAAAGTTCCCCGTTCTTTGATTGAGCCCTTACAGAAAAAATTTCCTTTTTATGTGTGGGATGAGAATTTGAATGAATGTCGTTGGATGTGTTCTTTTGATACAAGTTCCAGTGATATAAAAAGTTTTGCGAGAGAAATTTCAAAGCATTTAAAAAAGCGTTAACGTCTGAGTAAGTCGATATTTTTTTTATAATCTGTTCCGTTAAAAACAGCATTTCCTGCAACAAGTATATCGACGCCAATGGCATTTGCCTTGGGAGCTGTATCGGTGTTGATCCCTCCATCTACTTGAACCTGTATTTGCTCGCGAAGTCCTAACTTTTTGAGCCATGCAATCATGTCTGTTGTTTTAGTGAGCGCCTCTGGAATAAGGGCTTGTCCTCCAAAACCAGGATTGACAGTCATTGATAAAAACAAGTCGATGTATTTGAGGTATTTTTCGCAATCAAGAAAAGGTGTTTGAGGTCGAACAGAAAGTCCCGCTTTCATTCCCAAATCGCGGATTGCTTTGAGTTCGTCCTCTAAGTTTTTGCACGCTTCGACGTGAATCGTGATTCTGTGTGCGCCTGCTTTTGCAAAATCAGCGTAAAGCACACGGGGTTCAGTCACCATAAGGTGGCAATCGAGTTCGAGCTTCGTCTGGCCTTTGAGCCATTTCAGCACGGGAGCTCCAAAAGAAAGGTTGGGGACAAAGTGTCCGTCCATCACATCAAAGTGAAGTCCGTCAGCACCCGCTTTTTCTATGGCTGCAACTTCCTCATAAATTTTTCCAAAATTTGCGGATAAAAGTGAGGGATAAATCTTTGCCATTTGAAGTTACCTTTTCCTAATTTTCCATTTTTTAGGGGTTTTTTGCAAAATCCATCCAGAGGCGAGAGCTTTGGACGCCTTTATTGGCTTGGTATTTTCCGGATTTGTATTCCACGATGTCGCCTTCAACAGTGTGATAAAAAACTTGGCAAATTTGCACTCCAGCATATACTCGAATGGGGTGTACGCAATGCATTTCAAGAGTCCAGTATCCCGCAAATCCAACGTCTCCAAAGCCTGCTGTAACGTGCACGTATAAGCCAAGGCGGCCAATGCTCGAGCGACCTTCTAGCATAGGAACTAAATTTTTTGTTTCGGTGAATTCAATCGTGCGGCCCAGGTAAAGCTTTCCGGGCTCGAGTAACAATCCTTCTTCAGGGATCTGAAGTTTTTCAACAGAATTATCTTTTTTCATATCAAGAGGGAATTCTTTGTAGACCAAAAGATCAGGCGAAAGACGAAGATTATAAGAATTTGGATTTAAGAGCTTAGGATCATAGGGAGTAATGGTGATGTCTTTATCTAAGCGTTTTTGAATTTCTGGTCCGGTAAGAATCATGTGCTTGTCCTTTGTAGTTCATAACATAGCCAAAGATGCGAGTCGTTGGGAGGAGCATCGTGGCGTTCTTTTTGTTTTTGGATTTTGAAGGGGCTGTCCACTTTTGAGAGGGAGGCTTCAAATATTTCTCGAGAGGGTCCATCAAGCACGCCCGTTGCCATCCATGTTCCCTGAGGAGCAAGGAGTTTGTAAATCGCAGGGGCAAGCTGGGCTAAAACTTCTCCGTAAATATTTGAAACAATTAAATCAAACTTGAGATTTTGATCTATAAGTTCTGAGAGTTGAGCTTTATCTCCAATAAGTCTTTGAACTCTGCTTTCTGGAAGTGAATTCAATTCAAGGTTTTTTTTAATTTCATCATCTGAATGAGGATCGATATCTGTGGCAACTATTTGAGCCTGAGGTATCCAGAGAGCACAGGCAATGGCAAGGATTCCACTTCCAGCACCGATATCAAGAATGTGCTGTGGCTTCTTATTTTTAAATTCCCAAATACCCTCGACACACATTTGAGTCGTGGGGTGCTCGCCCGTTCCAAAGGCCATTCCTGGATCAATCAAAATAGATTTTTCATTTTGAGGAGAATTATTTGTGGCCCAAGGAGGCCCAATCCAAAACCCCTCACCAAAGCTTTTACCTTGTACGCTTTGTTTGTAGCTTTCAAAGTAGGCTTCTTCGTTTACAAGAGTTTCTTCAATAAGAGTCAGACTATTTTCATTGAAGAAATTTTTTATTTTCTCAATTTTTTGAGAGTCATCATCCGCGAAAATTTTTAATCGAGTTTGAGCTTCTTCGATGAGTTTTTCGTCTTTTGTCCAGTCTGCGGGATGTTGGGGTTCACGAAATTCACTTCCTTTTTGAGGAATGTAGAGGTCTTGGCTTGCGGGGAGTTCTTGGACGCCACTCACTTCAAGTTCCCAGAGCTGATAGGAAAGAAGCTCTACTTGTGAAGTGGGAACCAGGACGAGAAGGGATCGAGTTCTAGACACACTCTATGAGTAGAGCTATCTCAGAGTTGAAACAAGAAAAGTCTGTCTCATGAACCTCAAAAAAATTGATTTACTTCAAAAAAGGGCCCAATTTCGTACTTTGATAAGGGAGTTTTTTTCCACTCAAGGGTTTTGCGAAGTCGTCACGCCTCTGCTGGTTTCCAATCCAGGGCTTGAGCCTAATATTCTTTATTTTGAGACCGAATTTGCTCCTTTGATGGGTCGAGGAAGAAAACAAAAACTCTATTTACCCACCTCTCCCGAGTATCATTTGAAAAAAGTTTTATCGTGGGGAGCTCCAAAAATTTTTGAAATGACCCGGGCTTTTCGAAATGGGGAGTGGGGTAAGGAGCATTTTCCTGAATTTGAAATGCTCGAGTGGTACAGGCAACCTGGGTCTTATGAAGAAATCGCCAAGGATGTCGAAGAGCTTTTAAAAAAAATTTGGGATGCTTTTCAAAAAAATCAAGCGAATCTTAGCGAGTTGGGTGAAATCAAACACTACCAAGTTAAGGATTTGTTTCTTAAGTATGCCCAGATTAACTTGGATCATCCAATTGAAAGCGATGAGTTTCACCGGATTTTTGTAGAAAAAATTGATCCCTTTTTGGAAAAAGAAAACTTAGTATTTCTTTGGAACTTTCCAGCATCTTTGCGAGCTCTTTCCAAGCTTGATGAAAAAGATCCTCGGTATTGCAAACGTTTTGAGGTTTATTGGAGAGGAATTGAATTGGGAAATGCTTTCGATGAATTGATTGATGTTCAAGAACTGAGAAAAGTTTGCGAAAGTGACCGTCAAAAAAGATTGGAAAAATACGCGAAGAGTCCCGACTTGGATGAAGCCTTTATCGAGGCTCATCAGCATCTTGCAAAAAACATGGGTGGCATCGCCATGGGAATAGATCGTCTTTTTCAGTGGGCCGTGGGCGCCGATAATTTGTCGGAAGTATTGTTGTTCGAATCAATCCAAAATTAGTTGTCAAAAAAACCACAAGTTATTGATAAATAAAGCCTTTTAGGCCTTGCGGATTTGTCTTGGGGGGATGAAACTGGGGGTGAGGGAAGGACTTTATTATGACGCTTACCAAGATGGATATCATTCAAAAGGTAGCTGATGAGTGCGGATTTTCTAAATTAGAAGCCTCTGAGTACGTGGAGCTTTTTTTTGATGTCATTAAAAATGCTTTAGAAGAAGGCGAAAATGTTCGCATTTCTGGCTTTGGTAATTTTATTTTGCGCGATAAACGTCAGCGCGTGGGTCGTAATCCTCAAACAGGCGAAGCGATTCAAATTAGTCCTCGAAGAGTCATGAGCTTCAAAATTAGCCAAATCATGAAAGAAGCCATGAACACAGGTAAGGGAAGTTACAATCCAAATTCTAGCGATTCAGACGACTAGAAGTTTTTTAAGTTCCTGTCCTTTGGATTGTCTCTAATTCAGCAACTTCTTTTTCACCGTGTTTTTGTTGGTAAATTTCTTCGCGGTTTACTTCTACACTGCGAGGAGCTTCGATTCCCACTCGCACTTGTTTGCCTTTAACTTCAACAATTTTGATTTTGATATCGTCGCCGATGACGATTTGTTCACCGATTTTTCGTGTCAATACTAACATAAGATTCTCCTGAGTTTTTTATCGGCATATTGGGAGAATCTTGAGAGATAATTTGTTCCAGGTCAGCGATCCAAGGACGAGTCAAAAAAATGATTTTGAGTTCATGAATGATTTTTGAGGATTCTTTTTTGTTGAGATGTGGAATAAGAGTCAAGGTAATGTTGGAATAAAAGTCCTCGTTAATCACAATTTTCCCGAGATCTTTTGAAACACAAAAAAGAGTGGGTTCTTTAAAAAGTTCAATGGAACGAATAAGGGCTTTAGCAGCCAAACCGTATTCTTGAAAATGAGCGTAGAGAAGAGAGAGTAGTGACCACAGGGGGAGACTTTCGTGGCCTAGTGCAGAAGCCTTTCTGAAAGATTCCAAAGCACTCGATTCATCTGAGAGATTGAGGGCAAGAAGTCCATGTCTTTCAAAAAGGATTCCTCGTTCAATGTCTGTGACTTTTGCTAGGAACTCAAGCCACTCATCTTCACCGGAAAGTATCTTTGCATAGTAATCGAGTGCCTTGAGAGGATTTTCGATTTCAAGTAAATCCCCAAGGCTCGTGACGATCAAAAAATCATGAGGGTATTTTTTTAAAAGAGCTTCAACAATAATAATGCTCGCTTGTGTTTCGCCTTGTTTTGCCCAGTTTTTTGCTAAGACAAGAGTTTTGAGATCGTCTGAGTTTTTCATGCAAAGATTATTGATTTGTGAGTTCGAGATCTTTTTGTGTTTCTGCAAGAGCAACTTTCAAGTCGCGCATCGAAAAATGTGCAGAGTTATGAGTAAATTTTTCGAGCCATGAGGGAACGCAAATTTTGGGATGAAGTTTTTCACCGGACTCACGGAGTGCCTTGAGGAGAGCGACTCTTTTTTCAAGAAGGCCTAAGAAAAGAATAGAAGCTTGTTCAGATAAGCGACCATCCGCTTCAATCCACAAACGAAGAATTTTTTCATCAAGTTTTATAAGGTGTCTTAATTTAGGACTCATAATCAGGACCTCCTGCTTTTATTGTCGCCGAGGAATCCTTGAGGATATTCCAGCTTTTTTTGACATCTTGTAGAAAGACGTCCTAAATTGTCTGCCATGACGCAAAGATATTTTGAAGGTTCATGGGCTATTGTTCTGGGTGCTTCTTCTGGCTTTGGAGCGGCTGTTTGTAAAAGTCTGGCTCGATCTGGAATGAATATTATTGGAATTCATTTAGACAGAAAAGCGACTTTGGAAAATGTCAAAGTTTTGGAGCAAGAGTTGAATGCCCAAGATGTGAAAACAAAATTCTATAACGTCAATGCGGCAGATGAAGCGAAGAGAATCGAAATTCTTAATGAGATCTCTGCTGAGTGCGCGGGAAAAATTCAGGTGCTCTTTCACTCGCTTGCCTTTGGTTCGCTTTTACCTTTTATCGAAAATGATCCTAAAAATCGTCTCTCCAAAAGTCAGTTAGAGATGACGTTGGACGTGATGGCGAACTCTCTTGTCTATTGGTCTCAGGATTTGGCAACAAAGAATTTCTTTAAAGAAGGTGCAAGCATTTATGCAATGACTTCTGCGGGATCTTCAAGAGTGTGGAAGAGTTATGGAGCAGTAAGTGCTGCAAAATCTGCTCTTGAAAGTCACTGTCGTCAGTTGGCTCTTGAGTTGGCTCCTCGAAAAGTTCGAGTCAATGCCTTGCTTGCAGGTGTGACAGATACTCCTGCTTTGAGAAAAATTCCTGGTAACGATGGAATGATTGAAACTGCAAAAAAACGTAACCCTATGGGGCGTCTTACAACTCCAGAAGATGTCGCGCAAGCAACTGTTGCTTTGTCGCTTCCTCAGCTTGCGTTCATGACTGGAAACGTCATCAACATTGATGGCGGCGAAAACATTGTTGAATAATTACTAGTTATTATAATCTTCGCTTTTAATTTCAGTGGGAGAGGCTTGATTGTTATTAATATTTCCAATTCCTAGCTTTCCGTTTTCATGTCCGCCCCAACAGAAAATTGTTTCCTCGTAACTCTCCTTGCCGGTATTATATTTCATTCCTTTTGCACAGGTATGGAAGTAGCCAGTTTTTACTTCGCTAAAATTAATATTTTCGTCATCGCCAGAGAGTGTTATTTTTTGTGGGATAGGGATTTCCTCTGGTGGTGGCTCTGAGTTGTTGATTCCAAGTTGAAGATTTTTGTTTTTTCCCCAACAGTATACTTTGCCCTGTAAGGAAATTGCGCAAGTGTGTTGGTTAAAAGGTGTTTCGCTTTGTGAAGCACTTGTATCTCCTTCTGTTCCCTCAACATTAACGATGGTTCCCCCTGCGCTTACACTTTTAAATTTAACAACTTCGCTATTATTGTCTGTGACTTTTATTCTTAAAGAGGGATTGGTCACATCTGCATTGGCTGCTGTTATTCCAAGAGCACCATTGTGTCTTGCACCCCAACAAAAAATATCGTCATTGGTTGTGATAGCACATGTATGAAGGCTTCCTGCGCTCACATATTTGAATTTTTCACCAGCCTCCATTTGTCCACCAGGCACCACAATTACTGGATCTCTAGAAGTGACTGAAGTTTTCGAGGGGTTTCCAAGTTGTCTGTGAGAATTATTTCCCCAGCACCAGATATCTCCTGTTGAAGTCAGCGCACATGAGTGTGAATGTCCTGCCGAAATTTGAGTGGCACTTCCAGGAATGGAAATGAGTGTTGGTCTTTCAACTTGAGATATGAAGTCATTTATTGCTGCAGCTGTAGGCTTGGCAGGTCTGTTTCCGATTTGACCTTTATTTTGTCTTCCCCAACAATAAACTTTGTTTGTATCGCTCAGTCCGCAAGTATGGTCGGCTCCCACGCTTATTTGTTTGAAGGTTCCTCCTTCAACTTGTGACATATTTACTTTTACAGGTATGGGAGAGTCGTCTGGAGTTTCAGCGGCTGTGGGAGGTTCAGTTGTAAAATTTAACGAATTTCCAAGTTGCCAATATGTGTTGTCTCCCCAGCAGTAAGCAACCCTATCGGTTGAAAGCCCACAAGAGTGGGAATCTCCGTTTCCGATTTGTTCAAAGAAAAATGAGGGTTTATTGAGGTTAGAGTGGCTAACGCGAAGGGGGGTGTTGAAAGGACCTGAAATGTCTCCAACGCCCAGCTGATGCTGGCTATTGCTTCCCCAACAGTAAAGAGATCCTTCTTTTGTTGTGCAAGTGTGTTGGTTTCCGGCTGCAAGTGTAGTTCCAAAAGAACTCAAGGGAGCATACAGAAGTGTTCTTATTGCAGAGATGTCTCTTTCTCCATCATATTGAGTTGCAGTGACACTTCTAACATTAGCAACTAAGGGTATTGCTTGAGCAATTGTACTAAATTGATTATTCGTTCCGCAGTTAGTATCTGGAATCGGATTCATGCCTCCACTTACTTGGAATCTGACTTTGTTGTTAACTCCGTAAACACATGTTCCAGCTACAGTTATAAAATTTGCAACGATAGTATTGTCTGTATCGGGACTCTTAATTGAAATAACGGGTGTGTTAGTAGTTTTAACAGTCCATCCATGAGAAACAGTGGTGGCAGATTCGTTACCAGCTTGATCTACAGCTCTTACTTTTACGAAATAAGTTTTACCTTCTTGAAATTGACCGCTGAGTATCACGCTTGTGCCTAGAATTGGATTTGTATTCCAGCCAATAACATCAGCATCGTTTGTCGTGTTGGTAGATCCAACAGCATATATATATCCTTTGATTCCAGAGGGTGCGTTTCCTGTATCAGTTGAAGCAGTCCATTCAATAGAGGGACTTGATTGAAGAGAGTTATAAAAATAACGATGGGTGATTGTAGTGGGTTGGTTTGGAGAAAGAATGTCTACGTTGTAGCTTGTAAGTAAATGGCAAGAGTCAGCTTCTCTATTTAAGTAGTCATCTGCTAATAAACCTCTTATGTAAAGTGATGTATTTTCATTTTCATTTAGAGAGATTTTAATTCCCGTTAAAAAATCGGATATAGAAATTTTATAGGAGCTTGAATCCACAGGAGTTATTGGATTTTCAGAACAGTTAGGAGAGTTTTTGTACAATTTTACAAAGGTAATGTCGGTACTTGATCTTAGGCCTTTTAATAAAGGCTGAAAAACAGGAGTAGGATCGTCGGGATTAGTGGAGTCTCTGGATGGGGATGCCGGGGTGGCATTGAGAAGTGTTAGTGAGGGAGTGCCTGTTCTTTTGTATACGAAAATACCTTCATAGCAGTCACTTTCGCTATTATTGAAGTAAACAACTTTAGCTGAAATATCGTAAGATGTTGAGCTTACAGAGGGAAAGGTAACTGGAATTCCTAATTGCCCTCTGAATGCTGAGGGAGATCCTGCTCCGATCTGATTGGCGCAAGTTGTTCCATTAAAAAAACGAACTGTTTTTATGTTGGTAGGGACGCTTCCTCTTAGAAAAACATTAAAGCTATTGGATGTTTCGCTTTCAGGATATGAGGCATCTATTTTAAAGTTAGTTGTTAAGGCTTGTCCCATTGTCGATTCTCCAAATTGTGTTTTGGGCAAACACGCAGTTGTGAGGAGTACGCAAAAACCTAAATATCCTAAAGAAAGATGAAAATTTTGCTTCATGCTAGAAAATCTATCGGAAGGATTCGTTAAGCTTTTTTTAAGATTGTGTTAATGAACATAAAATTAACAATTGAGATGACTTTTTTGAGGTAGGACAAATTCTTGGAACTTTGTTGTGTTGCTGTCTTGTCAAAGAAGCTTTACCCTTAAATGAGATGCGTCAAGAAACTAGGGCTTCTTTCGGTAAAAGGGGTCAAGCCGCTGTCGAATATGTCTTATTGCTTTTGGTGGTCGTGATTGTTTTTGGATATCTTTTTCAACAAATTAGAAGAGATTTGTTTCAGTTATGGGTTTGCGAAATAGGGCCTCGCGTTCAATCTCCCATTCCATGCAAGAATAGGGATGATTGTTTTAAAATTATTGCAGATACCGCTGGCGGAGCTATCATTCAGTCTCAAAAAAGTGCTTGTTCTCAGTAATTTTTTAAAAATTTAATGAAAATCTTTTGCCAAAGCTAAGATTTGGGGATCTTTTTTTAATTTAAATTTTGCCACTCTTTGTGTGGGAGTGTGGGGAAGTTCTTTGACAAAGGTCACGTATCGAGGCCACTTATGGCGAGGGAGTTTTTGTTCACACCAATTTCGAATGTCTTCTTCTGTTAAAGGGCTTATTTCCTCTTTGACGACAGCGACTAAGATTTCTTCTTCACCGAGTTGAGAGGCTACGCCAATGGTTGCAACTTCCAAAACGTGTGGGCAAGTAGAAATAATTCGATCTATCTCAGCACCCGAAATATTTTCACCTTTTTTTCGAATGATATCTTTTTTCCGAGAAGAAAAAACATAGAATCCTTCTGCATCTTTTAAGACGTAATCCCCAGTCTTGAACCAACCCTCTTTTGTGAAGCTATTTCTTGTTTGCTCGGGATCTTTATAATACCCCTGCATTAAAAGAGGAGTTTTAACAATAAGCTCTCCTGTCTCACCTTGTGGAATTTCATTTTCTTCTTCATCAATGATTTTAACTTCTGTGAGTTTTATCTGCGGGTCTGGGTGGAGAGCTTCAACTCCCATTGTTCCTAGCTTAGATTTCCCGTTTATTTGGTTATTCAGAGCGCCAGGAATTTCTGTCATTCCATAACCTTCGAGGATTAAGGGAACTTTAAATTCATTTGTGAATACTTCAGATATCTGAGCTGAAACGGGAGCTCCGTATATTTTTTTGAGAGTATGGTCTGAGCGCCATTCACTTCGCTTTCTTTGCGCAAGAATGTTTCCAATGGCTGCAATGATATTGACTTGTGTAGCTTTTGTTTCGCACGTGAGAGACCAAAATTTAGAAGCAGAAAACTTTTGGTTGATGATGAGAGTTGCTCCTGCCGCAAATGCGCCCATCATCGAATAAAAAAGTGCGTTTATGTGAAAAAGTGGAAGAATGCATAAGATTCGATCCATTGGTTGAAGATCCATTCGCTCTAAAAAAGCTTCTCCTGCCAGGACGCTACTTTTTTGAGAATGCATAACTCCCTTGGGAAAGCCTGTTGTGCCTGATGTATAAAGAATGAGTCCTGTGTCTTCTGCTTGTGCAAGGTTGCTTAAGCTTTGAGCTCGAAGAGTATAGAGTTCATCATCCACAACTAAGATCTTTGAAGAACTTACAGTCTTTGAAATTTTTTCTTTTAAATCCTCGCTTACAACCACAAGAGAAGCATCTACATGATTTAAAAGATAAGTGTATTCATCGGCTGTAAGGTCTGGGTTCAGGGGAACGTTGATGGCTCCTCGATCGTTGATTGCAAAATACAGAGCCACGCTCAGATCGCTATTGGGGAGGATCGTGACAATGCGAGCTCCTTTTTGAATTTGTTTCTTTAAAAGAAAATGACTTAAGCCCGCCACCCAAGCATAAAATTCTTTCCAAGAACAAGAGCGTTTGTTTTCAAAAAGAAGGCATTCCTTTTCAGGATTTTTATGAGTCCGACTTTCAAGAAGCGAAGAAAGCGTTCCCTTGTGTTGAGGGTATAAATTTAAAACCTCTAAAGACTTCATCAATTTTAGACCTTTGACATAAGAATAAGGGCCTTCACTCTTTGTGTCCAAAGAGCTTTGGCTTTTTGTGCGTCTTTGGCTTTGAGTGATGGCGAGTATTTTACGGCTGTATCTTTTTGTTTCTTTAAGTCAGTGAGAGTTACAAGCTTCGCTCCAAGTGCCGCCATCATGGCAGCCCCTCTTGCAGTTGTTTCAACATCTTTGGGTCTCTCAAGAGTTTTTTGTAAAAGGGAGGCTTGATAAGTCATGAGAAGATTATTTTGAGAGGCTCCTCCATCAACTCGAATCACAGAGGATTTCTTTTTTTGAGAAAGATTTTCAAACGTATCCGCTACAGAATGGGCAATACCTTCAAGGCAGGCTCTTGCCACATGTGCTTGAGAGCTTCCTCTTGTGAGGCCTCCAATCACTCCTCGAGCCTCTGGAACCCAGTACGGGCTTCCAAGTCCTGAAAGTGCCGGAATAAAAAAGACCCCTTCGGAGCTTTTGACTTCATTTGCAAGTCCTTCAATTTTTGAAGAGTGATCAAAAATTTTGAGTCCATCTCTAAGCCATTGCACGGCTGCTCCTGCAATAAAAACAGAAGTTTCAAGAGCATAAAGACACTTGCCTCCTTGTTTCCACGCGACTGTAGAGAGCGCTCCTTTTGAGCGAGTAATTTTTGGGCCCACATTTGTGAGCATGAAGGCACCCGTTCCATAGGTGATTTTGGAATCACCGGCATCAAAACAAGATTGTCCAAAAAGCGCGGCTTGTTGATCTCCAAGAATTCCGTGAATAGGGATTCCATCCGGAATGATCTTGAGGTTTTTTGTTTTTCCAAATTCTGCATCAGAATCTTTGATCTCAGGTAAAATATGCGAGGGGATTTTTAGAGTTTTCAAAATAAAAGGATCCCAAGAGAGGGACTTCAGATTCATGAGTAAAGTTCTTGAGGCATTGGAAACATCTGTTGCGTGGACAGTTCCAGCAGTGAGTTTCCACAAAAGAAATGTGTCGATGTTGCCAAAGGCAATGTCTTGTTTGTGAGGGATTTGTTTGAGCGCAAGTGAGAGTTTGCTTCCCGAGAAGTAAGGATCCAGAACAAGTCCCGTAAGAGATTCAATCTTTTTACCTGCCTTGGTTTTTTTGAGCTTATGGCAAAAATCAGAAGATCGACGATCTTGCCAGACGATGGCTTTGCCTAGGGGCTGAGATGTTTTTTTATCCCACAATACAAAAGTTTCTCTTTGGTTGGTGATTCCGATAGCTGCAATTTTTTTGACAGAAAAGTCAGGGTCTTTCACGTTTGTGATGGCTTCTTGGAGTGAGGTCAGCACGCTTTGCCAAATTTCTTCGGCATCATGTTCTACATGGCCAGGCTGAGGAAAGTATTGTTGAAATGTTTTTTGTCCCACTCCAACTTTTTCAAATTGAGAATTATAAATAATGACTCGGCTCGAAGTGGTTCCTTGATCTATCGAAAGAACGTATTTCATGTCTCATTCATCTCATAACCTTGGGGAGACTTTGTAAAGAGCGTCACAAATTTGAATTCACCTCAGAAAGGTGGCGCGCAATGGAGAGCGCAGGATACACTGAGGATATGAAGTTTTGGCCCAAGGATGTTGCGTTTTTTTGGATGACTTTTGCACTCACTCTTTTGGGTCTTTTGACTTTGTATAGTGTGTCAAGCGTTCAGGGGATCGATCAATTTAACGATTCACTTTATTTTTTGAGAAAACAACTTTTCTTTGCATGTGTGGGTTTTGTGAGCATGTTGTTTTTATCTCGTTTAAAGCCAGAGTTCTTTTTAAAAAATTCACATTATTTGATAGGGGTTATTTTTTTATTTTTATTGGCCATTATGATCCCTGGACTTGGGTTCTCTACGAAGGGAGGAACTCGGTGGCTTAATTTAGGAGGCTTTCGATTTCAACCTTCTGAATTTGCAAAAATTGGATTGATGGTTTTTTTTGCGTCTCGTCTTTCGCGAGATCGCAATATTTTTTCTAAGTGGAAAGAAGAACTGGCTCTTCCTTTTGGAGTCTTGGGAGCGTTTCTTTTACTTTTTATGCTTCAGCCTGATTTTGGAAATACGGTGATTTTATCACTCGTGATTTTAAGTCTTGTTTTTTTAGCGGGGGCTCCCTGGAAATATTTGTGGATTATGTGCGGATCTTCGGCCGTTGCTTTTGTGGGACTTATGTTCGCTCAGCCTTATAGAGTTCAGCGTTTTTTACTTTTTTTAGATCCTTGGAAAGATCCTCAAAATAAAAGTTATCAAATTATCCAATCATTCATTGCTTTTTTTCGTGGAGGTTGGTTTGGAGTCGGCTTAGGGAATAGTCGTTCTAAACTTTATTTTCTACCCGAAGTAAAAACAGATTTCATTGCTTCTATTTTTGCTGAAGAAGTGGGAGTCGTGGGCTTTAGTGTGATTCTTTTACTTTATGGTCTTATGATTTTAAGAGGATTAAAAATTGCGCAAAAAGCAAAAGAACCTTCTCATTATCTCTTAGCTGCGGGAGCGACTTTGCTTTTAGGTTTTCAGGCGTTGCTGAATCTTGCTGTGGTTCTGTCTCTGCTTCCGACAAAAGGATTGCCTCTGCCTTTTGTGTCTATGGGGGGATCGAGCTTATTGGCTTCTATGATTCTTTGTGCTTTGGTACAATCAGTAGCGGGGGCCAGTGAAAAATAAAAATAAAATATGGATAGTTGCAGCGGGAACAGGGGGGCATATCTTCCCTGGAATTGCTCTTGCAAAAGAATTTAAACTTCGTCATCCAAATCTTGAAATTGAATTTTTTGGAACAAAAGATCGGCTCGAAGAAAAGCTGATTCCAAAGCACGGCTTTCCGATTACCTTTTTGAAAGCAAAGCAGTGGAAGGGTAAAAATTTTTTAAATCGCTTTGGGGCTGTGAGTGCTCTTGTTGAATCCCTTATTTTGCTTTTTAAAAAAGCAGCTTTTGAGAAACCTCTTTGTTTGATTTCAGTAGGAGGCTATGTCTCTATGCCTGTGGGGCTTGCTTGCTGGTTGAGAGGGATTCCTGTTTTTTTAGTAGAGCCCAATATCAGAGCAGGAATTTCAAATAAAATTCTCAGTCAATTTGCGTATAAAGCTTTTACGATTCCAGGAAGCGATGCTCTCCAGAAATTTAAATGTTCAACTTTTGATACGGGAAATCCCGTGATGGGTCGCTTTGAATTAAATCCTATTCGAAAAGAAGCTCAAAATATTTTGATTTTGGGAGGCTCTCAAGGAGCTAAAATTCTTTGTTCTGTTGGATTAAAAGTTTTTAAACGACTTCAGGAAAAAGGTTTTTCTTTTCGCTTGTTGCTTCAGAGTGGAGAAAAAAACTTAGAAGATTCACTCGCACTCAAAAAGCAATTAGCTTTAGGTGATGAATGTGAGATTCAGCCTTTTTTTCATGATGTTCCTGAAAAGTTAAAGTGGGCTGACGTGATTGTTGCTCGCGCTGGAGCAATGACTCTCACAGAGTTGAGCCTTACTTGTGTTCCCAGTATTCTCGTTCCCTTTCCTGCCGCAGCAGATGATCATCAAAGAGTGAACGCGCGAATTTTGGAGAGTGACGGAGCTGTTCGAGTTGTCGATGAAAAAGAAAAAGATTTTGAAAATCTTTTAGAGAGTAATTTGAGAGAACTTTTAAGTTCTACACAGGGTCATAATGCACGAAGTTTATTAGCTAAAAATATGAATAAATTTGCTAGACCCCAAGCCACACAGAGAATAGCTTCTGAGATATTAAACTCCTTGTGAGTTTGGTATTGAAAGATATTGTTAGGTAATTAGGTCGTTAGGTCATTATGTCATTAAGAGATAGGCGTTGCCGAGTGCATTTTATTGGAATTGGGGGCATTGGCATGTCGGGTATTGCCGAGCTCTTGCATCACTTAGGACATCAAATTAGCGGATCTGATTTGGGTGAGAATGAGCAAATTCGAAAACTCAAATCCTTAGGTGTAAAAATTCAACAAGGACATTCTGAAAAAATTTTAGAAGAAAATAGACCTGATGTCGTCGTTTATTCAAACGCTGTTAGAAGTCAAAACCCTGAATGGGTTTATGCTCAAAAAAATGGAATACCCGTTATTCGCAGAGCCGAAATGCTTGCTGAGTTGATGCGATTAAAGAGGGGAATTTCAGTTGCGGGATCGCATGGCAAAACCACCACGACGGGAATGATTAGTTTTATTCTTAAAGTAGCGGGCAAAGAACCTACCGTTGTGATTGGGGGGCAGTTTGCAGCTTTTGGTTCAAATGCGGCTTGGGGTGGGGGAGAGTGGTTGGTTGCAGAGTCTGACGAAAGTGACGGAAGCTTTATGCATCTTTCACCTGAGATTTCTGTGGTCACCAATATTGATCGCGAACATTTAGACCACTACGGAAGTCTTGAGCTTCTTCAAAAAACTTTCTGGGATTTTATTGAGAGAGTTCCTTTTTATGGAAAAAGTGTTTTGTGTGCGGATAGTCCGCTCCTTTTAGAGCTTCGTGATAAAATTAGAAAACCGACTCTTTGGTATTCTTTCGAAAACGTTCCTCATTCCTATAGAGTTGAATATTTAAATAAGGGAGCTTTCCCACGCTTTCAGGTTCTTTGTCCGAATGGAAAAAAACTTTTTGAAACTCAACTAAAAGTTCCTGGCCACCATAATGTTTCAAATGCAGTTGCAGCCGCTCTTGTTTGTTTAGAGTTAGGATTAAGTGCTGAAGAAGTATCTCACGGGCTTTCTCTTTTTGAAGGAGTTGCCCGACGCTTTGAGAAAAAAGGAATGTGGCAAGGTCACGCACTTTATGAGGATTATGGTCATCATCCCACCGAAATTCGTGCGACATTAGAAGCCGCAAAAGAAGTTTTTCCTCACGAGAAAGTATGCGTTGTTTTTCAACCTCATAGATATTCGCGTACACGTTTATTGTGGGATGAGTTTAAGGAATGTTTTTCAAAAGCGGATTTGCTTTTTACTTTGCCTATTTATCCGGGGGGAGAGTCGCGTGAGCAAAGAGATGATGCTTTTGATGGAAAAGCGTTTTGTGATCATATTGATTTAAAAGAGAAATATTTTGTAAATGATTTTCGTGAGCTGAGGGATAAGCTTGAATCTAAAGTTAAAAATGAAAAAATTGGTCCTATCTTTTTCTTAGGAGCCGGAGATATTGGCAAGGCGATTAAGTCTTATCTTGAATAAAAAATGAAAACAAAAGATTCGCTTTTTAAAAAATTTAGAGGTCAGGTTTTTAAAAATAAAGATCTTTCAAAAATCGCGGCCTATAAAATTGGAGGAAAAGCTAAGTTTCTTCTTGTTCCCAAAAAGGATGAAGATGTTGAAGAGGTTTTAAAAGTCTCTCAGGAAAAAAGTATTCCTTTGTTTATCCTGGGGAGCGGAACAAATCTTTTGATTTCAGATAAAGGTTTTGAGGGAATTGTTTTATGGATGGGCCCCAGAGCTGGCGAAAAAATTAATCAATCCATTAAAGTTCTAAAAGAAGATGATCAAAGCGTTTTGATCAAGGTTCCAGCTCATTTCTCAAAAGCTCAGTTGCTCGATTTTTCTCTTCGAAAAAAATGGAGTGGCTTAGAATTTTCTGCAGGTATCCCAGGTTCTTTAGGCGGAGCTGTGTATATGAATGCGGGCACAAAATGGGGTAGTTACGGAGAGGTGATTGAGTGTGTCGATTTTGTCTCTGCAGCCAAAGGGCATTTTTCTCTCACCTCAAAAGATATTGGATTTCGTTATCGTGGACATGGTGAAGGGTTGTTGGATGGAGCCACTCTTGTGAGCTCGGTTACTCTTAAGCTCAGTAAAACAAAGCCTTTAGAAAAGATACTTTCAACAGTGGATGAAATTTATTCTTATCGTGGGTTAAGGCAACCTCTTGAATTGCCAAATTGTGGAAGCGTTTTTAAAAATCCTGTGAATTCAGAAAAAGGGGCGGGTCGTTTGATTGAGGCTGCTCAGTTGAAAGGATCAAAGGTTGGGGGCGCAGAGGTTTCTTTAAAGCACGCAAATTTTATTTTAAATACGGGAAGTGCAAAGGCTCAGCATGTGCATTCTTTGATTCGTAAAATACAGAACAAGGTTTATGCTCAATTCAGCATAAACCTTGAACCAGAAGTTATCTTTTTAGGTAAGTTTTAATTACAGTATGTGTAAACGTTCGCGGGCTTAAATGTAGTGAGTCTGATTCCAACGTTGTTCACAGGATCTTCCAAAGTTGAAACATCGAAAGTGTAAGTTGTTCCAGCTTTCATCGTGAGTGATCCCAATAGACAGCTTTGTCTCATGCCGCCTACTCCAGCGTAGCTATTGTCTAAGTCTTGAACGAGCTTTTCTTTTTTATTGTTGATTTTAACGTTTAACACTTCATGAGTTCTACTGTATCCAGCATAGGTTCCAGTCATTGTGACATAGTATTTAGCCTCTGAAGGAGCTGTGATTGTAAAAGTCTTAGAAGTTCCCATAGGGTTAGCGTTTGTCCAAAGTGTTTGGAATCCAGAGTCGTATTTTTTACAAGCGCCAAAAGCTGCAAATGCCCAGTAGTGAGAATCCCAAGCAAACCACCAGTAATCACCGCAAAGAGAGTAACCATTTGCGCTCAAAGTACAGGATGTTGGTTTTGTTGTGGTCGCTGCGCAATATTTAGGAGGACGGTTTCCCATGAATGAATGGTTGTACCAGTTAATTTCAGGAGGGTTGTCGGGAGTGGCGGCTAAGGAACTTGTGTTGCTTGTTTTACTGTTAACAGGAAGGCCTGTTACGGGGTCGATTTCAGAAGAAGCTTTGCTTCCGCCTTTTCCGCAAGCAACTATGAGTGACAAGCTTAGTGCCACAGTTCCAAAAGATAAGAGATTTTTAAAAGAAACTTTTTTTATCGCCATTCAATGTGCAATAAGTGCACGTCTTATGCCAAGCTTAGAGTGTTTTAAAAGTGAAAGTGAGGTGTAAAAAAAATGGTCACTGAAAACGCAAAAAGGCTTTTGGCTTTATGCCATTAATAATTTTCAGGAAAGAGCACTCGTTCGACATGTTCGATCGCTATGTGGAGAATCAACATGTGGAGCTCTTGAATGCGGTCAGTGCTGGGGCCCGGGACAATGATATTCTTTTCAAGAGCCTTGGCGACCTTGCCCCCATCTTTTCCAAGCAAAGCCCATACGACCATTCCTTTTTTTTGAGCCGCAGAAATCGCTTCTAAAACGTTGGGGGAATTTCCGCTCGTAGTGAGACAAATGAGAAGATCGCCTTTTTGCCCTAGAGCTTCCGTGTGGCGAGAGAAAACTTTATCAAAACCGTAATCATTCCCCACACAAGTCGTGTGAGAGGCATCCCCAAGAGCGATTGCAGGCAGAGCACGACGATCTTTTCTATATCGACCTGTAAATTCTTCTGCAAAGTGCTGAGCGTCGCAGTGAGATCCCCCGTTTCCGCAAATCAAAACTTTTCGATCACCTTGAAAGGTTTGAACAAGGTCGTTTCCAAGTTGAGTACATTTTTCTAAAAGTTCTTTATTGGAAATAAGTTCAGAGAGAGCTTTTTGAGCATTGTTGAGGGATTCAATCCAGATTTCTTTCATGGGCTTATTCATGTTTCGAGCACCTTTAATTTAGCAAATTTTGTAAGGAACTTTCTTGTTCCGTAACCTCTAAAGTCTACTTGAACCTTTGTGGCTTCGCCACTTCCACTTCGAGAACGGATAACGCCTGTTCCAAATTCGGGATGTTCAACTTTTGATCCTACTTTATATCCATCATCATAAGCTTCTTCGAAACAGTCTCCCCATGATTGAGAGTCAGAAGCTTTAGAGTCTGAAAAATAACTTCTTTCATCAGAGGAGTCGTAACGATTCCAAGCACGAAAGCCTGTTGAGCTACTATCTTCACTATGATCGTTGAGGTGAATTTTTAATTTGGGAAGTTCTCCGATAAAACGAGAGGGTCTTTCGACTTGTAGGCGACCATAAATTCGACGGACTTTTGAGTTGGTGATCTGAAGTAACTTTTCTGCACGAGTGATTCCCACATAAAAAAGACGTCTTTCTTCATCGACTTCTTCTCCATCTCCCATAAATCCAAGCGACATTTTGGAAGGAAAAATTCCTTCTTCCAGCGCAATCACAAAAACGTAGGGGAACTCCAATCCCTTAGCGGAATGGAGAGTCATAAGCTGCACGGAGCTTTCGGGATTTACTTTATCGAAATCGGTAGAGAGGCTGCTGTCTTGTAAAAACTCAGCAAGTGTCGCTTCAGGTTTTTGGGTTTCAAAATCAACCAAAACGTTTCGAAGTTCTTCTAAGTTTTCGAGTTTTGAAGCGGCTTCAATCGTATTTTGAGCCGAGAGGTGTTCTCTGTATCCGCTCTTATCTAGTAAAAAAGCATAGAAATCAGAAAGTCGAGCATCTTGAAGTTCTTTTTGCAGATCTTCATAAAGCTTGAGAAAGCTTTGAAACTTTTTTTGAGGGCCTGGGCCCACTGCCTGTGAAGAAACACTTAAACTCATAGCCTCAAAAGCAGAAACGTTTTCACTCCGCGCGAGGTCTTTTATCTTTTCAACACTTGTGGGGCCAATGCCTCGGGGAGGAGTGTTGACGATCCGAGAAAAAGCGACATCGTCTTTTGAATTCACAAGAAGACGCATATAAGAAAGAGCGTCTTTGATTTCGGCACGTTCATAAAATTTAAAACCGCCGTAAATCACGTAAGGTGTGCGCTCTAGTCGGAGGCTATCCTCAAAAAGACGTGAAACGGAATGACTGCGATAGAGGATCGCAATGTCTTTGGGATTCACTCCTTCGCGAATGAGTTTTGCGATATTTTTAGAAACCCAGCGAGCTTCTTCAAAATCGGTCCCAAAGGTATGAACCTGAACAAGCTCTCCTTCGCCTGATTGAGTGAAGAGTTGTTTCTCTCTTCTTTGAGAGTTGTTGGCAATCACGGCGTTGGCGACATCAAGAATGTTTTGAGTGGATCGATAATTTTCTTCCAGTTTGTATATAGAAGCATTTGGAAAATCTCTTTCAAATTCTCGAATGTTTCGAATATCGGCTCCCCGCCATTTGTAAATGGATTGGTCTTCATCGCCCACAACAAAAAGATTTTGGTGTTTTTCGCTGAGTAATTTAAGAATTTTGTATTGAACAGCGTTTGTGTCTTGGTACTCGTCGACAAGAATAAATGAATATTCATTTTGGAGAGCGGAGCGAATTTCGGGGAACTTTTCTAAAAGCTCATAAGTTTTGAGGAGTAGGTCTCCAAAATCAAAACCTTGAGCATCCATTTTCTTTTTTTCATAAAGTTTTGCAATAGCCTTTAATTTATCTCGATGTGCAGGATAACGAATTTCTAAAAAAGTGTGTTCGGAGGGATTAATTCCATCGTTTTTAAGACGATCTAAATTTTCAAGAATGTATTTGGGAGAAAGTTCTTCATCCGAGAGACCCATCTCTCGCAAAATATCTTTGACGATCGTCGTCTGATCGTTGTCATCAAAGATGGTGAAGTAGGGATTGAGTCCAAAAGCGTAGGCGTATTTACGTAGCCACTTTACTCCCGCACTATGAAAAGTGGAGAGAAAAACTTGATCTGCAACTTCAGGAGCAACGTCATTGAGTTCGCGTCTTACGCGTTCACGCATTTCGCGAGCCGCTTTGTTTGTGAATGTAAGCGCGAGGATTTCACCCGGAAAAGCATGCCCTTGTTCGATAAGTTGAACGATTCTTTTTGTGAGAACACTTGTTTTTCCGGAGCCTGCACCTGCAACAACAAGTACGGGACCTTTTACGTGAAGCGCAGCAGCTTCTTGCTGTGGATTAAGTTTTTTCATAGGGGCTTTATAGTTCTAGCAATTATCTTCTGAGATCGCTCGAAGATATTGAGGTTCAAATTTTTCTTTAAATGACGCTCGCTGCTATTGAAAGATGATGAAATAGCTTTCCTGGGTTGCTCAAGATCTAAAGGCTATCTATAACGGGCAGAGCCGTTTCAGAGCCTTAAAACTCTGGGAAGCATGAGGCCGGGGGTTGTCCAGTCCTCCCCAATTTAAGCTCCCGGCCCCAATTTTTCTCTAAATTTAACCTTCTAAGCTTTGTAGAATTTCTAAATATCTCTCGGGAACTGTTTTGAGTTTTACGGTTGCATCTGAAAGTAAAACGGGTTTCATGACCGCGCCTTTAAGAGCAGGCATCATTCCCCATTGATTGTTCAAAACCATGTCTCCAGCAGTGATTCCAAAATTAGTTGCAAGGACTCGGTCAGAGGAAACAGGAGTTCCACCTCTTTGAACATGACCTAAAACAGTTACGCGAGATTCAAAGCCTGTGACTTTTTCAATTTCATCAGCGAGGAATTGTCCGATCCCACCCAAGAGAGGTCTGCCAAAAGGATCTTTTCTTTCTTTCGAAATACCGGTTGCTTTTCCGTTCACTAAAATTTTTGCGCCTTCTGCAACTACGACAATTGAAAAACGTTTGCCTCGATCTTTTCGGGCATTGATAATTTTGCAAATTTCTTCGATGGAACGAGGTTTTTCGGGAATCACGACAACATCTGCGCCACCCGCGATACCAGAGTAAGTGGCAATCCATCCCGCATGTCGGCCCATGACTTCAACAACCATTACTCGATTGTGAGACTCTGCAGTTGTGTGAAGACGATCGATTGCTTCGGTAGCAATTTCAACAGCCGTTGCAAAACCAAAAGTAAAATCAGTTTGATCGATATCGTTGTCGATTGTTTTAGGAATTCCAATCAAGGGCATGCCTTTTTCAAAAAGTTTTGCAGAAACAGTGAGGGTTCCTTCTCCGCCAATCGCAACAATTCCATCAAGGCCGAGTTCTTTAAAGTTTTTAAAAGCAGTATCGATCGTTTCTTGATCTTTGAGAACGTTGGTTCGAGAGGTTCTTAAAATAGTACCGCCCACATGAATAATTCCGCTGGTGGTTGCATAATTAAGTTCAACAAAACGTTTTTCCAGCAATCCTGCCCAACCATCGAGAAGTCCCAGTACGGTATAGTTTTTAGATAAAAGCCTTCGAGTCACGCCTCTGATAGCGGCATTAAGGCCAGGGCAGTCACCCCCGCCTGTTAAAATTGCTATTTTTTTTTGATCCATATTCGTATTTTTTTAAAAAATTGATCTTAACGCGCCTCTCCCTATGCGGCAACCTATTCTCTTTTAGAGAATCCTTTAGATTTATGCTTAGGCCTGCTAATTTTCTATATATGTCAGCTCGTGTTTATTTTGTAACGGGCAAGGGCGGTACGGGTAAAACAAGTCTTTCCGTAGCTCTGACTCAAATCCTCAGTAAACAGATCGAAGGCCCTATACTTTTGCTCAAAATGAATAGTTTTTCCTTGAGCCAAGGTGGCTATGAGCCTGTTCGGCAAAAAAGCGAAAGAGTATGGGAGCAAAATCTTCATTTGCATCGAACAGTTGAAGAATATTTTACGGTGACTTTGGCCAAGATACCGCTTCCTTCTTTTTTTCAAAAAATGGCCGCTAAATTGAATGAAGAAGTTGCGAGTCGCCTTCTTTCGAATCGATATATTTTGAAATTTATTGAAGCATGCCCGGGACTTACGCCGACCATTTTTTTGGGAAAAGTTTGCTACGAGGCTCAAGTGGGAGCTCCTGATCTTTCAAAGCCCGATCAAAAATGGGGAGCGATTGTGGTGGATGCTCCATCAACGGGTCAGGCGCTTCAGGTTTTTGAAAGTGCCCGAACACTTTCAAAAGTTTTAAGTCATGGTGTGATTTATCGCCATATTCATCAGACACTCGAATATGCTTATAGCGAAAATTTTGAAATTTTCTTAGTGACCCTTGCTGAAGAAGGACCCGTTCAAGAATGTCTCGAAACAATTGAGCGTTTTCAGAAAATTGGTCTTGTTCCAAAGCATGTGTGGATTAATAAAGTCACTCCTCAAGATGAAAAAATA
>CANIGN010000013.1 GCA_947467125.1 Bacteriovoracaceae bacterium
AAAACGGAAGATTGGCTGCGGCTCACCATCCCTTCACTCGTCCCCTTGATGAAGATTTAGAAAAATTGAAATCAAACGACATCGATACATTAAGAAGCATTCGTGCTCTTGCTTACGATCTTGCACTCAACGGTTCTGAAGTGGCAGGAGGAAGCTTTCGAATTTTCAACAGCGATGTTCAAAAATCTATGTTCAAAGCTCTGGGCTTTAAGGATGAAGAAATCAAAGAAAAATTCGGCTTCTTCGTGGAAGCTCTTCAATATGGAACCCCTCCTCATGGAGGCGTTGCCTTTGGCCTTGATCGTTTGGTGATGATGTTAGCAGGAACCAACAACATTCGAGATGTGATCGCCTTCCCCAAGACAGCTTCTGCTTCTTGCTTGATGAGCGAATGCCCCTCTCGCGTAAGCCCCGATCAGTTAGCGGAATTACAGCTTCAAGTCCTCAAAAAATAAGCTTTTAAAAAGCCTAAAAGGCTCTTAAGGAAAGGCCGAAAATGAGCTCCACTACGCTCATTTTGTATGCATTTCCCTTGCGTTTTATGGACACATTTCACCGCCAAATGCCCTTATAAGGGCCCGTGGGATTCTTGTCTCAATAACTCTCGATGGCCCATCCCTTGCATCATTATATATATGAAAACAAAAATCACATTTGCCCTTAGTACAATCGTCCTTCTTGCAGGACTTACAAGCTGTGGAAAAAGTAGCTCTAGCAATTCTGCAAACTCAACAGATGCTTACTACAAACAGTGTATGAATGATCCAACTTGTTATAACCAACTTTTCACAACTCAGTACGGTCCTAATAGCAACGGATACTTCTCGGGTTACCAAAACTATGGTGGATATAACTGCCAAACTTACACAATCCCTTCTTACAACAGCTATGGTAACTACGGAACACAACAATATGTTGTGGCTCCACAAGGCGCTTACCTTCCTCAGTACGGAATTAACGGAACAGGCGGAAGCTTCAGCATTGGCGCAAGATTTGGTTGGAACTAAGTTTAAATAAAATTAACAGCTAAAATTAACGAACTAAATACGAGCGGATCAAGACACACAAAAGGTCTTGATTCGCTCGAGTCCTTTTTTGATCTCTTCTTCGCTCATCGCAAATGAAATCCTAAAACTATTCGGAGCTCCAAAAGCAGATCCCGCAACGGTCACCACTTGTTGTTGCTCAAGCAACTTCTGAACAAAATCCTTATCGTCTTTTAAATTCTTGCGAGCTATCACTCCGCTCACATCAACCAAGATATAAAAAGCTCCTTCAGGCTCAAGAGTTTTCACTCCCTCAATACCCGACAAACCTTCCATGATAATTTTCTTTCGATTGCTAAATGCTTTTACAACGGGACCCAATATCGAATCCACTTTATCCATTGCTCGAGCTGCGGCTACCTGGGCAAAACCCGGCATACATGTGAGAACCTGACTTTGTAGGTCAGTCAGATATTCAATATTTTTAGGATGACTTGCAACCCAGCCCAAACGCCACCCAGTCATTCCAAAAGTTTTTGAAAAAGCATTCACGCTTAAAACCCATTCGCTTTGCGCTTCCGTCACCAGAGACAAAGCAGAAACGTGTTTTGTTTTTCCAAAAGTGAGTCGCTCGTAAAGCTCATCAAAAATCAGAACGACTTTTTTCTTTTCACACCAAGAGATGATTTCTTTCAGCAATTTTTCTTCGATCATGAGACCCGTAGGGTTTCCAGGTGAAGCCATAATCAGAGCCCTTGTTCGAGGCGTCCATGCTTTTTCTAAGGTTTCAACGTTCGAGAAATAACGATCTTCCAAACGAGTTTGAAGAGTTACGGGCTTTGCAGAAAGTGCTTTCACAATTCCTGGATAACTGACCCAATAAGGAGCAGGAATCAAAACCTCATCACCCGCATCGCAAATCGCAGACAACGCCAGATGAATTCCTTGCTTTGCACCTGCCACAACCAAAAAATGCTGAGGGGCTGCCCACGAAACATTCAGACGATTTTTGTAATCTTTCGCAAGCGCGTCTCTTAAAACAGGAACTCCTTGAGTTGAAACGTACCGAGTATTTCCCTCAAGCATTTCTTTATGCGCTTCTTCAATCACTTCACGAGGTGTAGGAAAATCAGATTCTCCCGCCGCAAAAGACACAACATCCATACCCTGGGCTTTCATCTGTCTTACTTTTTCGAGCATGGCGAGTGTGGAACTACCGGCAACTCTTTGAGGAATCATTTTTTCTTACCTTTCGTATTTTTTGATGGTTTTTTTGGTTTTATTTTTGATTTTAAAAAATCAGACACGACTTTAGGAACAAAAGCACTCACGTCTCCACCCAGACCATGAATTTCTCTCACAAGAGTGCTACTCACAAATGTCGATTCTTTCGTGGAAGGAATCAAAATTGTTGTCATCCCTTGAGATAAGATTTCATTGGCAACGGACATGGGAAGCTCGTGCTCTAAATCTTTTCCGCTTCGAACTCCGCGGACAAGATAATCAACTTTTAATTTTTGGCTTAATTGAGCAACCAATTCGCTTGAAGATAAAACTTCACACTTATTCTTTAAGCCTGCATCTGAAATAAGTTTTTTCAAAACTTCTTCGCGCTCCGATACAGAAAGCAAAGGGTTTTTCACAGAATTAAGCGCAAGAACAACGTAAAGCTTCTCAAAAAGAGGATGCGCTCTTTGAATAATTTCCCAATGACCCAAAGTTGGTGGATCGAAGGTACCTGCGAATATGGCCTTCACGGCTAGCATCCTAAGCTTTGCGCTCTAAAAAAACAACTTTTGAATCACCATGAACCTTCTCTTTAAGAAGCTTCCAATTCTCTAGTTCCACGCTTTCTTTGGGCGACATTTCTGCAACTAAAATGCAGCGATCACTCCAAAGTGGAAAGTTTTCTAAGGCTTTAAAAGCTTTTGGAATCCATCCTTTATTGTAGGGAGGATCACAAAAAATCAGATCAAAGGGCAAATAAGAATCAAAAGACATGAGCATTTTGCCCCATTTTTTAGGGTCTGCTTCGCGAATAACTCTCGTAGAACGATTGGGAACTTGTAAATTCTGCTCCAAAACCTTGAGAGTTTGCGGAGACGATTCAACAAAAACAGCTTTTTCCGCACCCCTTGAAAGAGCCTCTATTCCCAAGGCACCTGTTCCCGAAAAGAGATCAAGAACAGATCGTGGCTCCAACCCCATCGCATTTTGAAGAGTATTAAAAATTGATTCTCGCAAAAAAGCAGATGTGGGACGCGTTTCACTTCCCTTTGGACTCTTCAAAGGATGTCCCTTCCATTCGCCACCAGAAATTCTGAGCATTGTTTTAAATTAAAGCGATCGCTCTTCTTTGTCTAAGTAATCTTGGTGTAAGATTGCTTCTATGCCCACATTTTTTGATAAGCCTCACGAGAAAGGTTACATAAAATCCTTCGACGGGCTCAAAATCTACTGGGAACACCACGGAGCCGCATTTTCAAAACAACGCACCCCTATTCTTTTTTGCTATGGCTTAGCGTGCAGCAAACACCAGTGGCGAAGTCTTGCCGAAATGTTTGTAAATGAACATCCTCTTATTTTTTTTGATTACCGCGGTCATCATCGAAGTGAATATCAAGGAGAAAATGAAAAAACACGCATCAATCAACTAGCCAAAGATGCCTGTAAAGTTCTCGAAGAACTCTCGATCAAAGAAGCTCATGTCTTTGGCCATAGTATGGGCTGCAACGTTGCGCTTGAGCTTGCGTTTAATTTTCCTGAAAAAACCAAATCTCTTGTTCTCATTGCGGGCTCAGCAGAAAATCCTTTCAAAAGAATCTTAGGTTTAAAATTTTTAGATTCCATCATGCCCACTTTGCTGGGAACCTTTCCCGAGAAAAAAGAACAGTTCCGTACCTTTTGGTCTTGGGTTCTTAAAAATCGTCCTCTCCTAAAACTTCTTGTTTTAGCAACCGGATTCAATCGCAAAGCTGTAGAGGGACAAGACATCGAAACCTATCTTGATTCTGTTGCAAATGTTTCTCCCAACGCATTTTTTGAATTGCTTCACGACATGTCGCTTGGAAATTCTGAAAGTCTCTTAAGACGTATAGAAAGTCCGACCCTTGTTGTTTCGGGAGCCAACGATCAAGTCACTCCACCGGACGTTCAAAAAAAATTGGCGCAAAGCATGCCGAATGCGGAATACTTTTCGATTCCCCTAGGAAGCCACAATGTTCAACTCGAATTTGCTGACTACCTAAATCGTAAAATAAGGGAATTTTGGTCGCAAAGAATCTCAAAGCCCACTATAAAGAAAGTGCGTGAAAAGAAGTCTGAGCGGAATTAAGCCCACAAGCGGGCTTCCACATCTTGGAAACTATTTGGGCATGATCAAGCCCGCACTCGAATTACAAAAAAGTCATGAAACTTTTTATTTCATTGCGGATTATCACGCTCTTACAACCATCAGAGATCCCAAAAAACTAAAGGCCGACACTTTTCAAATGGCAGCCGCCTTTTTAGCGTTTGGATTTGATCCTGCTAAAGGGGCTCTCTTTAGACAATCCGACATTCCAGAAATCACGGAACTCTCTTGGATCTTGAGTTGTCTTGCAAGTTACGGAGATCTCACTCGCGCACATGCGTACAAAGCCGCAAAAGACGAAGGTCGCGAGGGCGAAATGAATTTAGGCACTTTCTCTTATCCTGTTTTGATGAGTGCGGATATTTTACTCTACGATTCTGACGTTGTTCCTGTGGGCCAAGATCAACTGCAACACATAGAAATGACCCGTCAGCTCGCTCAACGATTCAACCATTACTACGGAGAGGTTCTGAAAAAACCAGAAGCTCTTGTTCAAAAAGATATGGCCACTGTTCCGGGCATTGATGGCGTGAACAAAATGAGTAAAAGCTACGGCAACTTCATTGAGCCTCTTGCCAGCGAAAAAACCCTTAAAACTCAAGTCATGGCGATCGTGACAGATAGCTTAGGTCTTGATGACAAAAAGAATCCCGACGAATCAGCTATTGTTAAATTCTATAAGTTTTTTGCAAGTCCTGCTGAAGTTGCTGACATGGAAAGTAAATTCCGCGCGGGTGGTTATGGATATGGTCATGCAAAAATCGCGTTACTCGATAAGATTAAAGAGCACTTCGATCCTATGAGAAAGCGCTTTGATGCCCTCATGAAAAATCCAGATGAAGTGGAAAGTGTTCTCAAAGAAGGTAAACAAAAAGCTCAAGCACAAGCGACATTGGTCTTGGATAAAGTTAGAAAAGCTTGTGGCTTAAGTTAAACAAAAGAGAGGGGAAGGAATGAAAAAATTTAGACTGACTTTTGCATCCTTTATCTCAAGTGGATTTGGATTGGGATTTTTACCTGGAGCTCCCGGAACATGGGGCTCACTTTTAGGCATTCCCTTAGGGCTTTGGTTTTTGCAATTCCCCATTTATTTAAGCGTTTTATTTTGTTTTCTGCTGGCTCTTCTGATGAGCCCTCTTGTAAAAAGAGCCACTCTTGAACTCAACCATGAAGACGCTCAACAAATTGTGATTGATGAAATTATTGGGCAAGCTCTTGCGATTCAAAGCTTGAAAAGGCTCTCTCTTGCAGGACCTCAAACACTTCCCATTTCTTACATCATCTGGGCTTTCATACTTTTTAGAATTTTTGATATTTTTAAACCCTTTCCTGCAAACTTATTGGATCGCCAAAAATCTCTCTTAGGTCTATTTGGAGACGATATTGTTGCTGGTCTTTATGCCGCTATTGTGATCAAAGGTTTAATCAAAATCTTCCCCGCAATTTGATCGTTCATTTTGATTGGTCATTTGAAGATTGAAAGTTAAATCGTAAAAGTGCAGTATAAATAAATGTTCAGCACACGCGACATATTCAAAGCACGAAAAGTCACACGTGCAGACATATTCGTGATCGTCGTGCTGGCGACTATTATCCTTGCCGTTGTGACAACAGCACAAAGATGGACTCATCACTATCAACAAGAAGTGACTATCAACTTGGGCGTGAACGCTCTCTTAGGTTATTCCGCTTTATCTTTTATTCGAGGCATCGTTGCGTACCTGATTTCTTTTTCACTCGCTCTTCTTTTTGGATGGCTTGCTGCTCGATCCTCTTTTTGGGAACAAATCATCCTTCCCTTTTTGGACATCGGACAATCCGTTCCTGTGTTGGGATTTTTACCCGGACTTGTTTTGGGATTAATTAGCATTTTCCCCACTTACAATATCGGCCTTGAGATTGCTTGCATCTTGTTAATTGTTACAAGCCAAATCTGGAACATTGCTTTTGCATTTTATGCGTCTTTAAAAAACATTCCTCAAGAATTTTACGAAGTCGCTAAAATCTCTCGACTCAGTTACTTCTCTCGATTTTTAAAAATTGACCTTCCTTTCTCAGCCACTCCCCTTGCTTGGAACAGTCTTGTTTCGATTGCAGGTGGATGGTTTTTCCTAACTGTTTGTGAATCTTTTCAACTCAACGGACAAAGCTTTCGTATTCCTGGCCTAGGCTCTTATATGTCTGAAGCCCTCAACCAAGGAAATCAACAAGCAATCTGGATGGGGATTGCCGCCATGATGGTTCTTATCATCTTGCTTGATTTTATCGTTTGGAGGCCTATTATTTCTTGGTCTCAAAAATTTCGTGTCGACGATCAACCCATCAATGACATGGATGTTCCCTTTGTTTCTTTACTTTATCGACAATCACAAATTGCTGAATATTTTTCGTCTTTAATGAGAGATCTCAAATCTAAACTTCGTCGATATGAAAAACCCGAAGAAGAAAAAGCCCCAGTAGAGACGACAACTCAAACCCTTCCTTTGAACACAGAGAAAAAATTCAAACTCAACAGCCTTCTTTTGCATACGCGAAAAACTCTCCTCCTCGCTTTAGGTTTTGTTTTAGCTTTTTGGACTTTTGGAAAACTCTATCGCCTTGTAGAACCTTTGACCTGGAGTGAATGGGGCCTCATTGGATACTCTTGCTTTCTTACCTTCTGTCGAATCTTTGCAGCTCTTATTCTTTCTACTATTTGGGCTTTGCCTGTGGGAATTTTGATTGGACTTTCTCCAAAACTCACTCGAATTTTTCAACCAATCATTCAAATCATCGCGTCTTTTCCTTCGCCTATGATTTTTCCTTTAGTCTTCTTGCTCTTCTACAAGATGAACATCCACTTAGGGATTTCGTCTGTTTTTATCCTCGTTGTGGGAAGCCAATGGTATATTCTTTTCAACGTTCTTGCAGGAAGTAGTCAGATTTCACAACAGCACAAAGACAGTTTTCATCTGATGAAATTAAATTGGAAAGATCACTGGAAAAGACTCTATCTCCCCTCCGTTTTTCCCTATCTTGTAACCGGTTGGATCACCGCTGCAGGCGGAGCTTGGAATGCAAGCATCGTTGCAGAATACCTCGAGTACGGAGGCAAAACTTACACGTGCAATGGCATTGGATCCGTCATCACCCTTGCAACAGGAACAGGAAACTTCCCACTTTTATCTGCAGCACTCATGGTGATGGTGGGAGTTGTGGTACTTTTAAACAGAAGCGTTTGGAAATTTTTATTCCATTATGCAGAAACAAGATTTAAGGTTGAGGTGTAGCGCTTATGGATAAAATTCTTGAGCTCAAAGGAGTTCACCATTCTTACCTGATGAGTTCTGGACAGCGAATTCGCGCGCTTCAAAACATCGATCTTTCTCTTGTTCCCGATGAAATCCTTGTCCTTTTGGGACCCTCTGGATCTGGTAAATCAACGTGCCTTAGAATTTTAGCGGGCCTGATTCAACCCACTCAAGGGAACGTGCTTCTTCACGGTCGCCCACTTGATACGACAAATCCGGAAGTTTCTATTGTCTTTCAAAACAACGCCCTTCTCCCCTGGCTAAGCGTTTCTGCAAATATTGCTCTTGGAGTTCGATCATTGGGACTCTCTGAAGCAGATGTTGCTGAGCGAATTAAAAAAGTGATCGACCTCGTGGGTTTAGAGGGCTTCGAAGAAGCCTATCCACGAGAACTCTCTGGAGGGATGAAGCAACGAGTAGGCTTGGCTCGCGCACTTGCGATGGAAAGATCTGTGCTTTGCTTAGATGAAGCTTTTAGTGCGCTCGATGTTTTAACAGCTGAAGGATTACGAAGAGAACTTCTCAAACTTTGGTTGAGTAAAAAAACAAAACTTCAAAGCATTATTCTTGTGACTCACAACGTACAAGAAGCCGTGTCTCTTGGAAGTCGAATTCTTGTTTTAGCAACAAATCCTGGAACTTTTAAATTATCCATCAAGAACGATCTTCCTTATCCTCGTGATGAAAAGTCTGCTGCTTTTAAAGCAGTCGTCGACGACATTCACGATGTTCTTACAGAAACCATTATTCCTGACACTCCCGAGTGGACACCTCCAACACTTATTCACTCAACTATTGAGTCTATTCCGGCTGTTCAAGTAAACGAAGCGATCAGCTTATTAGAATTGATTGCTGAGCAAGGCGGACGAGTGAAGGGTTTTGATTTAGCTTCTCGCTTAAGCTGCGATTATTTACATGTTTTACTGATGGCCAAAGCCACAGAACTTTTTGATCTCGTAGACACTCCTCGAAATGATATTTTGCTGACAGATCTTGGAAGGCGATTTATCAAGGGCGATATCAATGAGCGCAAAAAAATGCTGAACGCTCAGATGCGAACACTTCGTATCGCTCAACTTTTTAAAGATAAAATCGAATCCGCCAATGAAAAGAAGCTTCTTTGGAAGGATGCTCTCCCCTGGATGCAAGAACTTTTGCCGAACGAAAAGAACGAAGAAGTGCTTGATACCCTGATTCAATGGGGTCGTTATTCTGAAATTTTTGGATATAATGATGACACAGGAGAGATCTACCTTGACCAATGGATTTAACGAAATCACAAACGAAAAAATAGTTTTCTTTGATAGCTACTGCATCCTTTGCAATCGATTTTTAACGTGGGCCATCAACCATGATCCTGAAAAAAAGCTTTTCATCTCTCCCTTGGATTCTATTCTTGCCCAAAAATTAAGAAAACATTTTCCTGAATTGAAAAACATAGATTCTGTCTTGTATTTCGATGGCCAAAAAGCTTACTCAAGAGGAAAAGCTGTTCGAAAAATCATTCAAGATCTTCAAACATCAGAAACATTGAAGCTCATCGTAGACATCATCCCATCTCCCATACTGAGTTTTGGCTACGACCTGGTTGCAGCTAATCGCTACAAAATTTTTGGAAAATATGACGTTTGTCCGCCTCTTCCCAAAGAGTGGCGAGAGCGAATGAAAGTTTAATTAAAATTCAATAAAACCTTAACAAAACATTAATTATCACAACAGCATTTTGACCGAATAATATAACCATGACCATTTCAAATAGCCTGAAAAAAACCCAAATCATTTTATCTAAGACGACGTTTTTATTTTTTCTATTTATTATCTCTTCATGTAGCCAATCCCCTAATCAAAATAATTCCAGTGGCGGCAGTAACGACCCAGCGCAAAGCTCACCGAGCGGTGTTAACGTTGGCACTCCTTCTTTGAAAACGTTTTCATATCAAGCTTTAACAACAACAACTGACACAACTGAAACTGTCTCAAATAGTGAAGATATAAGCGCTCCTGACACAAGAAGTATACTGGGTGAAGACCTAGGCTCCTTCGAAGTTGATAACAGTACTCCATTACCGGATTACTTAAGCCTTGATAAAAGCACCGGTAAAATTAGTATTGAGCATAAACATAAAAAAGAATCTGACGAAGGAAATCACCAAATCAAAATCCATGTAAGAGATAAAAATGGAAAAATAGTTGGTGAAGCTATTTTCACTATTCGCTTGGATAAGAAAAAGAATGATTCATCAGGTGGAACAACTGGAAACGGTCCAGCTACAGGTGGAAACGGTCCAGCTACAGGTGGAAACGGTTCGGCTACAGGTGGAAACGGTTCAGCTACAACTGGAAACGGTTCGGCTACAGGTGGAAACGGTTCAGCTACAGGTGGAAACGGTCCAGCTACAGGTGGAAACGGTTCAGCTACAACTGGAAACGGTCCAGCTACAGGTGGCTCTTCTGGTGGACAATCAATAGGTACTTTAGCCATGGACTTAAGGATTGTAAAAGTTGATGTTGATACATCTGGTGAAATTGAATTTGGCCCCTATAGCGCTGGACCTTCCTCTAGCATCTTAGCGCCTAAAAGAAATCCCGAGAACACTGCTGACTCAACTCTCCAAATCAAGAAAAATAACGATGCTTGGGTATCTCCTGGAAATGAAGTGAAATTAATACCGAGTGATTCATTAAAATTTAAAATTACAAATCCAACTAAAGAGGAACAAAACTATTCTCTAACATTTTTTGAAAAAGGAGTGTATAGACATCTAGCCTCCGACTTCATCACAGCGATACCAAAAACTACCAGTATTAAGTACAGTGACGTGAAGGTTGATGTGAACGATAAGCTATTCGGTCCAGTCTATGCTACTCCTGATATCTCATCCGGAACTTATAACAAGTGGACAATCGCCCCAGAACTCCCCAAGGGAGTAACTCTTGATCAAAAAACAGGTCTCATCAAAGGTATACCTCAGGCTGCTCTCGCAAAGACAACTTACACTGTCACAGCTGTGAATACAGAAAAGAACAGCGTAACAAGAAAAGCAACATTCTCTATCGAAGTAACTAATGCTGCTCAACAAGCTGCTGTACTTACTTATGCTACTACAGGCAAGTACAAAGCAAACGATACAATCTCCATCAAACCCACAAATGTACCTCCAGCTGCAAAAGCTTGGACTATTACTCCTAATAGCTTAACAATCGGAACTGACGGCTTAGTTTCTGGTAAAGCTCCTGCGGCAACTCAAGAGTATACCGTTACTGCTTTAGATAAGGTTGGAGGTAAACCAGTTGCTTCTGCAAAGTTTACGATCACTGTTGAAGTTGCTCAACAAGCTTCTGCACAGACAGCTAATAGTGCTAAAACATTAGGGACTTTAAGTTCCAGCTTTAGAATAAGAGAATATAAGGCTGATTTAAGTACTCCATCCAAACCGTCTCTTGAGTTGGGCCCTTATAAAGCTGGAAATATTAAATCTATCCAAGCCACTCTGGAAAGTGGCCAAAAGTATGCAAGTGTCTACATAAAAATTAACAGTGGGGATTGGGTGACCAATGGAAGCTTAGTAAAACTAACAGTCACCGATACAGTCAGGTTTCAAATAGCTGCACCCTCTACAGACAACAAAGATTTCATCCTTCCTCTAACTCTAGACGGTTCAAAAATTAACGACTTCATTAAAGTCAAAGTTCCAAAAACATGCGGTATAGGAGGTGTAGGAGTATTCAGTAAAGCTTTCATTACTCAGGATTTATATACAATAGATCAATTGAACTGGGATACTTGTGATAAAGAAGCCGCAAAATACAACCTACCACTAGGCTATAGCAAACACGAATGGTTTCCTCTACTCACAACGGGCCCTAATGGAAGAGAGTATGCTCTAGAGCCCTGGATCTATGGGCAACGTGAAGAATGGTCCAATTCTAAACAGTTAGAGAATATATTGTTTAAAGCGAATCAATTAGGTGGAGTTGGGGATTACATATGCGATATTATAGACAAAAAAGTAATCCTAAAAAAAGAGAGTATCTCCCCTTTAGGAGGACCAACCGAACGGGATTACAAGTACAGTTTTGTTGGATCTTTTACAAAAACCGTCGACGGAACAGCCCTTAAAGGAGAAGGAAAGGATCCTGAAGATACTTTTTGGTTAGGCAGCTCTGATGATGTTGCTAATGACGTTAGCTATACATGTAATATGTATGTAAACTCTTCAGACTTACCCGACGCCAAAGGTACATTTGGGAAACTCTCACACAATTTACAATCAACATCGAATTCCTTTACAGCAATCGCCCCACCTTCCAAGGGTAAAGAGGCCTCAAAAGATCTTGTAGGCTCTTGCGCAGCAAAACGCCGTTTGATCTGTATTCATATATAAGCTTCTACTGTTTATCAGAACTTACAACACAAACGGCATCAATTCCGCCGCGAGTGTTGTAAGTTGTTTTGATACTTAAGTAATAAGGCTCAAGAACTTTAAACAGATCCTCGTAAATACGAGCCGTCACAGCTTCTTGGTAAATTCCTACGTTGCGGTAGCTCAAAAAATAATACTTCAAACTTTTCAGCTCGACGCAAGAATTCTTAGGGACATAAACCATTTCGATAGTGGCAATGTCTGGCAAACCAGAAAACGGACATACAGCAGAAAATTCTTTTGTAGTGTAAGTGATGTTTTGGCGAGGACCCTCATAAGGGAATTTTTCTAAAACCAAAGAATCAATTTTTTCGGGTCCTTCAAATGCTAACTTTTTTCCTTCTGCTACAGCCATGACGAAAACTCCTTATATCCTTTTTCTCTTAACCCACACGCAGGGCAAGTTCCACAACCATAACCCCATTCGTGCTTTACTGATCTCTCACCCATGTAACAGGTGTGTGTTTCTTCTAAAACTAAATCCAAAGCGCCTAATTCTTGCGCGAGTTGAAAAGTCTTTGCCTTTGATAAATTCATCAGCGGTGTGTGAATTTTTACCGCAGAATCCGTCGCAAGTGAAAGAGTCTGAGCTTGTGAATCAATAAAGCTCTGGCGACAATCAGGATAACCACTGTAATCCACCTGGCAGGCACCAAAGACATAATCCTCAATTCCTCGAGCTAAGCCCCAAGAAGTGGCCACCGTTAAAAACAAAGCATTTCTTCCAATTACAAAAGTAGAAGGAAGGTTTTTAAATCCACCCTCTAATGAAATTTCATTTTGAGAAGTTAGAGCATTGGGAGAAAGTTCTTTTAGAAAAGACAAATCCACTTCTTGATAAGCAACATTTAATTTCTTTGCGATTTTCTCTGCACATTGCTGTTCAATGGAATGTCTTTGTCCGTAGTGAAAATTGAGGGTTTCAACTTTATCAAAATTTCGAAGAGCCCAGAGCAAACACGTTGTAGAATCTTGCCCACCCGAAAAAATAACCAACGCGTGCGAATTTTTCATGGTCAGAATTAGCGAAGCTTTCCCTCATAAACAACGGTCATATTGAGTGTGGGTCGAAATAGAGTCAGCCGACATAGCTGCGGTAAAGCGCCTTTAAACTTAGGCCACAAAAAGCGACACATGTTTTCCATTGTGGGTGCATCACCTTGAAGCCAATCATTCACAGACGTGTGATCGTATTCAGAAAGAACAGACTCAACTTTATTTTTGAGAACATCATAATCCATCACAACAGAGACATCTTCTTCACTTCGAAGAGTGACAATCACGTTGTAGGAATGCCCATGAACTCTTCTGTTGGGATGCCCCTCCGGGAAATCGGGCATAAAATGCGCCACTTCCAAATGACTTTGAACAGAAAGCTCAATCATTAAAAGCCTCTCTCTTTTGAGGGCCAGAGCATTTTATGAAGTTGGTGTTGAAAACGAAACGGCTTGCGACTTTCTAAAATCCAATCCGCTAAAGTGACATGACTTAATTTTCCAGCAACCGCCGAAACTAAAACTGTAAAATTTTCGAGTAATTTATTTTCTTCACAAACTTTGACCGCATAATCAAAATCGGCACGATCTTGAATCACGATTTTAATTTCATCAAAGCCAGGCTTTAAAACTTTTAAATTGCTCCACAAGTTTTTGGATTCTTCCAAACTTGCGGGCGCCTTGATATCCATAATGATTCGAACGGATTTGGGAACCTGTGAAATATCAAAAGCTCCACTTGTTTCGAGCATGACCTCAAAACCTTCGGTCACTAATTTTTCTAAAAAAGGAATGCAGTTTCTTTGTGCAAGAGGCTCACCGCCTGTGACTTCAACAAGCGATCCATTCAAATCACGCACGCGCGATAAGATTTCAGAAAACTTTAGCTGAGATCCTTCAAAGAAAGCATATTCCGTATCGCACCAAGAGCAACGCAAGGGACAACCCTTGAGGCGCACAAAAGTACAAGGTCTTCCTGCTTGAGAAGATTCACCTTGGAGACTATAAAAAATTTCATTAATAGAGAGTGATAATTCGTCCATGACGCTTTAGGTCATCCTCTTTTTACATTTTTAAAGCTAAGATTGTCAAAGGAAAAGCAGTCCCGAAAGGAATAAGGTAGCATTAATCGATTTTATGAGTTCTTCAAAGATTACAAGTAGTTCCACCGCTGAATACTTCTCGAAGAACCTGCAGCAGGTAGGTTTTAGTTCAGGTACCAAGGCCGTTTTAACCACCCTCAAGGAAGCTATCGACAACTCGCTCGATGCTTGTGAAGAGGCCCAAATCCTTCCCGAAATTCACGTTGAAATAGAACGCGTTGGCCAAGGAACCCAAAAAAACATGGATCAAATTCGTGTTTTAGTCAGCGATAATGGTCCCGGCATTGGCGCCGAAGATCTTGCAAAAGTTTACGGCGAATATCTTGCGTCTTCTAAATTTGGTCGCGGACGATGCTCACGCGGACAACAAGGTATCGGTATCAGTGCGGCTACAACATGGGCTCAGCTAACTGCCGCAAAAGGCGTGACGGTTATCACCAAAACTAAACGCATGCCTCAGGCGCTTAAAGCCTTGATCGAAGTAGACATCAAAAAAAACCAAGGATCTGTAATTGAGAAGAAAAATATTACGTGGGACAGACCTCAAGGAACTTGTGTTGAATTTTTCTTTGATGGAAGATTACAACTTCAAGGCGAAGGCGGAATCCTTACTTACTTAAAAGGAACAAGCCTCGTTAATCCTCACCTCAGCCTCAAATACAAAATCAATAAAGAAGAGGAAATTTCTCTCGAGCGCGTCAGCAATGACACAATCGATCTTCCTGACGCTGTTTCTCCCCACCCTCACACCATGAAGCTGGGCGAATTCATTCACCACATTCATCTTTTTGGAAAAGTTTCTGTGCAAAACTTTTTTGAAAAGGGTTTTTCTCGTATCTCAAGTGACGTGACCAACGAAATGACCAAGCACGGATTTAAAAAAGCTTGGCTCAACCGATCCCTCACTGATCTTTCAAAAGACGAGCAACACAAACTCTATCAAGCTCTTCAAAGTGTTGAGCTCATGGCTCCTTCTACCAAAAGTGTTCTTCGCATTGGAGAAGAAGCTCTTTCAAAAAGCGTCGATCGCTTAGGTGAAGTGGATTTCTTTAGTGTCGTCTCCAGAAAACCTCAAATTTGCGACGCAAAACCCGTAGTCGTAGAAGTCGCTGTTGCTCGATTGAAAAACAGACCTTCTGCAGAAGAAGAACAGTCTGCTCAAGTTTTGCGCTTTGCAAACCGAGTTCCGCTTCAGTTCGACAAAGCTGCGTGTGCGATCGTGAAAGCGATTGAAAGCGTTAACTGGAAAGCTTACGGACTTGCTCAGCCTAAGAATTCAATTCCACTGGGCCCTTACGTCATTGCCGTGAGTGTCGTGTCTCCGTTTATTAAATTTAAAAACGCATCCAAAGAAACCATCGATGCAAGTGATGAATTAGTAGAAGAACTTCGCTTAGCGATCATGCAAGCGGGACAAAAACTTTCTCGTCACATCAAAAAAGAATTACGTGCTGCAGATTATGAAAAGAAAATTCAGCATATTGAACAATTCGGACCTATTTTGATTGAAGGTCTTGGGCGCATTACCTCTGCCTCCGAGAATCAACTTAAGAAAGCTCGTGAGGGTTTGATGAAAATCCTCGGAAGAGATTCTGAAGTTGCCCTAGAAGACTTGAAAAAAGCAGAAGAAGCTCATCAAAAAATGACGGGCAAAGGCGGCGCCTCTTCTTTAAGTGAAGCAGGCTCCGAAGAAGAGGCTTCTTCAGGACAAGAAACTGAAAAGTCATCGGATAAAAAATCTTCAAAAAAAAACAAAAAAGATAAAAACGACGATGAGCAAACAACGCTCGCTCTTGAAGGAGATGCTTAATGTCTCGTAAACACCTTGCTACAATCAAAGACCCAGACAAAGAAGTTCCTAAAATCGCGCGTGAAATGTGCGCCGAAATGCTCAAAGAACTCGAAAGAGCGAATCGCCCTGTTTTAGAAGCGATCAAATGCTCACTCGATAATTCATTCTACGATCACAAAGTGGGTTACCTCACTCCTGGAGAAAAAACTGTCAAAACAGAACTCAACGTTTCATCTGTTTTAAAAATGTCTCGATCGGTTTTCTTTCTTGAGATTTTATTGCGCAATCTGGATTCAGGTGCGGTCAACACAAAGCGCGAGCTTTATTACATCGCAAAAGGTGAATGCAAACAAAACAAAAAACTCAAGCCTCTCGACTTTAACGACCAAGTCGAAAGTGATTCGATTATCGATTTTATTTGCGAACTCATGGAAATCTATCGCGAAGAAATCAACTGTTTCGCCAATGATCGCGGCGGACAAACTTACTGCCAAAACTTGATTGTCACAGAACACATGCCCGATGGAACTAAAGCGACAATCGACTTGAGCTCTTTGGGAACAACTCCCTTTCAACCCAAAAACCGTCCGCAAAGTTTTACGATCAAACCTAAAAAAGGACAAATCGATTTTTGTCTCGTTGTGGAATCAGAAGGTACGGCAAATACACTTGTCACTAACGGATTCACAAAAAGACACAATGCGATTGTCATGGGCGCTCAAGGGGTTCCCTCAAACGGAGTTCGCGCTTGGGCAAAGACGATTCAAGATCAGCTCAAAATTCCCATTTACTTTCTCGGAGATCTTGACGCATACACCATGCAAAATATTTTCCGCACGCTCAAAGCGGGATCTGCAGCAAGCTTGATTCGAAACAAAGACTTCTCGGCTCCTGAGGTGAGATTCTTAGGCGTGCTTCCAGATGACGTTAAAAAATATGATCTCACAAACTACAACGTAGACCCAAGAGATCCCGTCGAAGGACGCTCTCTGAAGAAAGCTCAGGACGCTCTCGCAAACGACCCGTTCTTTAAAGATAAAAAGAATAAGGGAGTTTCAGAAATTCTTGATTGGCTCATCAAAGAAAAACGCCGTTGCGAACAACAGGCTTTCTTCATGGTGAACCCAAAAGACCCACAAGCTTTTGAGAAAATCATTTTAGAGAAAATTAAGAAAAAAGATTACGTATAATAAATCAAAATTTAGTTATTTAATTTGAAGGATTCTTCTCTAAGAAACTATAAACCTCAGGGTTTTTGAGAAAATCCTTCATGGCTTCATTAATTTCTTCATTACTAAATTCATTAATATGAATATGGGCTTCTTTAGCGAGAATGACTTTTAATTGCTCGGCAGTTTTTTCATCTACCCCATAGCGATAAAGTGACATGAAATAATTTCGAATACTCGTCCGTGGAAAGACACTTGCAATGCTGAATGCAAAATTTAAAAGGAATTGAGTTTGATTCTTATACCCTGAATTCATAATCGACAAAGTCACCGCACGCGATAACTCACCAAAATAAGAACTCCCTGTGCCTCCGTACAAAATATCAAATGCAAAATACTTTAGATCCGCATCCTTTTTAACAATCATATAAACAGAAGCATTACTCAACAAATCGACTGTTCGGTAAATTAAATATCTTGAGAAGTAATTATTTACATTCATGACCGGAGTGTAAACGATGCCCCACGCTGCTCCCGGTATAAGCTTGTAAATAGAAACGGGATTTATTTTTCCACCCTCTAAGAAAAACTTTTCCTTAGGATCGTTTCGAATAAACTCGCGGTCGACTATTTCTGCTATGACGGCAGCTGAGTTGACGGCAACGATATAACCTATCTTGGAATAATTTATAGAGCGAACTCCTTGCTCGTTATACTTGAACCAATACTGATACCAATTTCGAACCGACGTTGCGGGTAATTGCTTAATAAACTGAAGCTTATCTAGCGATGAAGTTGTGCGCATCCAGTTTGCAGAGTTTTTTAAAATTTGCCAAAAAGCTATTCCCTCTACCCAAAGATATTTCACAGCAGAGGTTCCCGCACCTAAAACAGTTGGAGTCATCATGGAAAGAGGCAACGTTGTGGTCACAATCGGAAGCCAATAATCCATTTCTTCCGTTAAATTGTTTCGTTTTAGATCTGAACTCTTAACTGCAATGTACGTATTCAGAGCCGCAAAACTCGCGAGTGCTACTCCAGATGAAATGTTTGCTGCGGTAGTTGCACTTACACCAAAACTATAACTTATTCCGATAGCTCCCAAATGAAGCGCCAGAGGAAAAGCAGGAGCCAAGCGGTAAAGCAACACAACTCTTTCTGCAACTTTTATATGATAATCAAGATAGGCTCGTTGCTTTTCGAGCATCGACATTTCGATTTTATAAAAAGGCTTCAGATCTAAACCCAAAGACTTAGCCCGAAGAGAGAGCAGACGATGAAACTCAAAATACGAATTCTCTTTAATTTCTCGAATTGAAGGCTCATCCGCTTTTTTGCGAGCCGCTCCATAAACTAAACTGTCTTCACCAAACCAGGTGGAAGGCTTCCAGTTCATATACTCTTCGTAATTTGATCGAAGATGCTTTTCTAAAAGCTCAACTGACCTTTGATATGAACCAGGTTCTTGATCAAGAGCTCCATTCTCTAACCTTGCAATTAAACCTTCAGAATTAAATTTATAACTCCAATGCGTGTAGATCTGATGATTAGGAGCAAAAACAAAACGGCCAAACAAAATTGCTTTTCTTTTTTTCTTAGCAAGATCAAAAAGATTATTCTTCAACGATTCAAGCTGAATCTTTAAAAACTCAGTATCGCTTAAAATCTGATCAAAGTACTCCTCGGGAAGCTCTGCGACCTTCCACCTAGCTTTAAAAAGATCCAAAAGCTGCTTTTCAAAAGTTGCTTGATTTGTTGGAGCTTTTGTTTGTTCTTTATCAATTAGAAATTCAAAGACAATCAACTTTGCGGCGTTTAACTGACCTTCAAAAAATCCCATCGAGAACTCAGCTCGACAAATGGGAGTGACCTCCTTGATGCGATCCTCAAGATCTTGAATGTCTTTTTTTTCAATTTTTGCAAAATAATATTCAATGCCTTTTTGAAAGGTTTCTTGGCATTCAGGACGAATTAAATTGCTAAATTCATTATCAGCGTAAGAAAAAACACTTAATAAAAAGCCTAACAGCAAAAACCACGATTTAAGTGCTTTCACCCTCTACCCCTATCTCCATAACCTGGGGCAAAAACTAACAAACAAAAGCAGTCAGTCGATTTAAAAGTCCTTAATTTTGATAAACACTCGTGAGCACTAAGGAATCTGCAGCAATGGCCTCAGGACTGATCACAACCTCGTTATAGGGCACGTTCGATCCGTAACGCTCTGCTATGATTTTCTTAACCTCAGGGCTCGACAAGTCGAAATCCCCTAACTTTTGTAAAGCGCCAACCGAAACCCCAAGAGCATTATTAAACATCTTCCACACAAGCTCCGAGCAATAAATACGGTCATCACTCCACTCAAAATATAAGTCATAAGACTTGCCCGCATACTTCTGCCCTTCTTGGAGCAGACGTTGTACATCGTTGGCACTTAGCCCGGTCTTTAATCGTCGAACCAGATACTTGCCACTTAATCCACTCGATACAAAAGCACTTAAAGTTCGATAGCCAACGGGCCCATGTGCTTCATACACATAAGGCGTTGTTCCCTTAAAAAAGATAATTCCCACATGAGTCCACTTGGAATGTGTTGCAAGTTGTATGGCTTGACTCTGTGAAGACTGGCTTGTTTGAAGAACGATATCTCCTTCTTGAAATTTAGGCTGAACGTTTCGACTTGTTGCCGAAGCGACAAATGAAGCTGAAGCCGCAAAGAATAAGACAGAACCTAGAACTGTTTTTTTAAAAATTTTTATCACGTCATGTCCCCCCATGAGTTTTTTATGGTGACATGAAATAATTTTTTACCTTTTGTTTTAATTTGTCAGAAATGAGTGCGCTTTTTTTCCAACTTAAGCACAAGCGTTTATTTAATGACCCTGTTCGCAAACAGAGAACAACGATGATTTACTGAATGAAAAGAGTGTAAGTCCCTTTTGAAAAAGCCACGATTGCAAAAATTAAAAGCCCCGTAGCGGAAGCAAGATTAATTTTATGAATTGTTTTTTCGCTCAGTAAATTATGAAAACGAAGTGTGAGCCAACTTAAAAAAAGCCACCACGAAGTGGCGCCCAAAAAAACACCAGACGTGAGCACAAGAGCTCCTTGAAAATCTTTTATTCCAAAATTAAACATTGTAAAAATCGCAAGAAAACTAAAAATTGTTCCAGGATTAGAAGCTGTTAAAAGTATAGAAGAAAAATAATTCTTAAGACCCGATGATTTTGTAACTTTTAATTCCTTAAGAGGCTTATTACTTTTAAAAAGGTTATAAGCCAGCAACGCTAAAACAATTCCCCCAAAAAACTGAAACCACCCGATATATTTAAGCAAAGGATCCGAAATCCAAGTGGCTCCAAAAGCTGCAACTCCTCCGTAAAAAGCATCCGCTGTCGCCGCCCCAAGCCCCGTGAAGATTCCATCTATTCGACCACGCGACATGGTTCTTCGAATACAAAGAATCGCAATCGGGCCCACAGGAGTGGACATCAGAAAACCTAAAAGAAGTCCTTTTAGTAAGAATAAAATCATCAATTTCTCGTCAGTTTTTTATACTTAATACGACGAATATTGTCGGCATCAGGACCCAATCTACGACGCTTATCTTCTTCATAAGCTTGGAAGTTTCCTTCAAACCACACAACCTGACTATCGCCCTCAAAAGCTAAAATATGCGTTGCAATTTTATCGAGAAAGAAACGATCGTGACTGATCACAACCGCACAACCTGCAAAATTCAACAGGCCCTCTTCCAATGCGCGAAGAGTACTTACATCTAAATCGTTTGTAGGTTCGTCGAGAAGCAAGGTGTTTCCACCGTTTTTGATCATTTTTGCAAGATGCACACGATTGCGCTCTCCACCTGAGAGTTGCCCTACTTTTTTCTGCTGATCTGTTCCCGAAAAGTTAAACTTCGCTACATACGCACGCGAGTTCACTTCTTTTGTTCCTAAGTAAACAGTGTCATTTCCACCTGAAATCTCGTCGTAAATAGATTTACCGTCATTCAAGGTATCGCGACTTTGATCCACATATCCAAGCTTCACGGTTTCGCCAACTCGGAAAGTTCCGCTATCAGGTTTATCTTGCCCTGTGATCAAACGAAAGAGAGTTGTCTTACCCGCGCCGTTGGGCCCAATGATTCCCACTATTCCCCCACGAGGAAGATTAAAGCTCAAGTTTTCAAACAAAAGTTTATCGCCATACGCTTTTGAAACATTTTGCGCTTCAATCACAAGCTCACCCAAGCGAGGTCCGGGTGGAACATAAAGTTCAAGATCATCAATTTTATCTTTTGAACCTTCTGCAAGTAAGTTTTCATAAGAAGAAATACGCGCTTTACTCTTCGCCTGTCGCGCACGAGGACTCTGACGAATCCACTCCAATTCGCGCTCCAAAACTTTTTGTCTTTTCGTTTCTTGTTTTTCTTCATGAGCCAAGCGTTTTTGTTTTTGCTCAAGCCAAGAAGAATAATTTCCTTCAAAAGGAATTCCTTGACCACGATCCAATTCCAAAATCCAAGACACGACGTTATCTAAGAAATAACGATCGTGAGTAATCAAAACAACCGCACCCGCATATTCTTGCAAGTGACGCTCAAGCCACGCCACACTTTCTGCATCTAAGTGGTTGGTAGGTTCGTCTAGGAGCAAGAGATCAGGCTTACTCAAAAGCAAGCGACAAAGCGCCACTCGTCTTCGCTCTCCGCCGGATAATTTATCAACAGGACTGTCTCCTGCAGGACATCTCAAAGCATCCATTGCAATTTCAATCTGACGATCTAAATCCCACGCGTTTGCTGCTTCAATTTTATCTTGAAGCTCCGCCTGACGAGCCAAGAGCTTTTCCATATCTTCTGCAGACATCTCTTCTGCAAAACGCTCACTGATTTTATTAAATTCTTCCAAGAGACGAGCCGTTTCGCCCATTCCTTCAAGAATGTTTTCTTTAACCGTTTTTGTATTATCAAGTTTGGGCTCTTGAGCAAGATATCCCACCCGTTTGCTTTCAGCGATGAAAGCCTCCCCTTGATATTCGGTATCTTCACCCGCCATGATTCGAAGCAAAGTTGATTTACCTGAACCGTTGCTTCCGATAATTCCAATTTTTGCCCCTTCGTAAAAAGACAAATAGATTTCAGAAAGCACTTTTTTGCTAGGCGGATAAGTTTTACTTAAACTTTTAAGCGTATAAATAATTTGAGGCATTGAGAGGGAATCTTAGCGCAAATACGACTGACGATCTACAACTGTTAATCTTCTAAGATTTGAATATTATCAGCCTATTCAAAATACTCTAAACACTCACATCAAAGTCTCTCAAAGCGGAATTGAGAGAGGTTTTTTCATCGGTACTCTTCGTGCGTTCACCGATAATCAAAGCGCAGGCTAATTGATAATTTCCGGCAGGAAAGCTTTTGGAACGAGTTCCTGGAACGACCACTGAACGAGGGGGAACCATTCCCTTATAAACTTTTTCACTACTGCCTCGAACATCAATAATCGGAGTAGAGCCTGTGAGAACCACATTTGCTCCCAAAACCGCACCTTCACCCACCTGAACGCCTTCCACAACAATCGCTCGTGATCCAATAAAGCAATGATCCTCAATGATGACAGGCTTTGCTTGTAGAGGCTCAAGAACGCCTCCGATACCGACGCCTCCGCTCAAATGAACACCTGCACCCACCTGAGCGCAGGATCCTACAGTGGCCCACGTATCGACCATAGTTCCCGCTCCCACATACGCTCCAATATTCACAAATGAAGGCATCAACACACAGCTTGGAGCCACATAGGCACCATAGCGAGCAATCGATCCTGGAACAGCACGCACTCCTTGGTCAGACGACCATTTTTTGAGAGGAACTTTATCAAAAGCGGAGTACTGGCCCGCTTCAAAATTTTCGATTTTTCGAATTCGAAAATAAAGCAAAACTGCTTTTTTAATCCATTCCAAGACGCCCCACTCGCCACCCTGTTTTTCGCAAACTCTTGATTTTCCTTGATCAAGAGAATGAATCACCTGAAGGACTGCAGAATTGTGCTTATCGCTTTTTGAAAACTTTTCTGGATCTGAATAAAATTCTTCAATTAAATCTCTCATGATTTTTTCTCAATTTCTGTATTCACTGTTTTATCAGCCAAATATTGTAAGGCTGCCAAAACGGCAGGAGCGTGCAAAGTCCACGCAGCTTCGTGCGGAGAATCTCTCTCAATTTCATAGGTAATTGTTGGGATATTTCGCTCCCCACCCGCCCATGTTCCAAACGAACCTGGCGTTGGATAACCAATACTCTCATCAATACGATAGCCGCATTTGGCTGCAATCACTTCTGCAAGTTCTTTAGAAGGACCATTGTAATTGATAACGGGATCGTATGAGTGAAAAGTCAAAATCGCATTGAACTGTTCTTTTTCAACAAGAGCCATCAAAGCTTGTGTCTCAGGTTCTGAACCCGCAGAAGGTCCCGGCACATAACGTTCATTCGCTGCCTTTGAAGTCCAATCCTTCGTCGGCATATTGCGATTTAAATCTACACCATTGGAATTAAGACGTGTGTTCGCTAAACATCCATCGGGATTCATTCGTGGAATCGCATAAATAGCGAGTTTGTTTTCAAAAGATTTCCAATCAGCACGTCGAAGAAAGTTTTCAACAAAAGTGTAACCTTCGGGTTCGTCTCCATGTACGCCGCCCATTAACAAAACCTTCACCGGACCTTCCGTTAAGCGAAAAATTTCGATATCTAAACCCTTTACAGAAGTTCCAAAAACTATTTTTTCCACACGACACAGATTATTTGAAATTTTG
>CANIGN010000014.1 GCA_947467125.1 Bacteriovoracaceae bacterium
AACAAATGGGGCCTCATTGAAGATTGGTCAACTGTTAGTAGCGTTGCTCAAAAAATGAACGTCAAGAGCATTGCTCACATCTCTCATGCACACTCACTTGCGCTCTTTGAAGCTCCTGGAAAAAAAGGAATCGACCTCGCAAGCGGAGAAGGCCAGGCATTTGGAATTCCCGCAGGATTTGGTGGCCCCTATCTTGGACTTTTTGCTTGTAGCAAAAAGGACGTTCGCCAAATGCCAGGAAGAATTGTGGGACAAACCAATGATGCGCGTGGAAGACGTGCTTATTGCGTCACTCTTTCGACTCGTGAGCAACACATTCGTCGCGAAAAAGCGACTTCAAACATTTGCTCGAATCAAAGTCTCATGGCACTCAGAGCAACAATTTATTTGTCACTCATGGGCCCTGAGGGTCTCAAAGAAGTTGCTCAAAATTCACGAAATGCAGCAGAGGCTTCTAAAAAAATTATTCAAAAACACATTCAAAATAACAAAGGCTTTAAAATTTTAAATGGGACAATTTTTAACGAATTTTCCCTTCTTTATACACAAGATAACGAAGGTAAAATTAATAAGCTCCAGGAGCTTGCGCAAAAACACAATATTTTATTAGGAACAAAAGTTTCCGCTCCTCAAGAAAGTGGATTCAAGGGAGCTCTCACGCTTGCCTTTACCGAACGCTTTAAAAAAGCTGAGGCAGAAAAAATTGAAAAAATATTTGGAGAAGTCCTTGTATGAGCTTACAACAAATTTCATGGCCTCTTGAAACAGATCAACTCAATTCTTTAAGCAAAAAAGGGCACAAGGGATTTAGCATTTCAAAATCCGATTTTGAAGCTGCAGACAAAATCCCTGATTCTCTCTCTCGAAAAGATCTCCTTCCTTTGCCCGAGTGTTCAGAGCTTACAATCGTGAGACACTTCACTCGTCTTTCTCAACTCAACTACTCCATTGACGGAGGAATGTACCCACTCGGCTCTTGCACGATGAAATACAATCCACGGATCAATGAAGTCTCTGGATCACATCCACTTTTTGCTCGCTTACATCCACTGAGCCCCTGTAGCACCGTTCAAGGTGCTCTTGAACTTATGTGGAATCTTGAAGGTCTTTTAAAAGAAATCTCAGGATTTGAAAGAGTCACTCTTATTCCAGCTGCTGGAGCACAAGGCGAATATGTAGGATTGCAAATTATTCGCTCCTATATGAAATCCAAGGGATCGAAAAAAAATAAAATTTTGATACCCGACTCCGCACACGGAACCAACCCTGCAAGTGCTGCTGTTTGTGGCTTTGAAGTTGTAAGTCTTAAATCAAACGCAGAAGGATTGCTCGATAAGGAAGCTATTTTGAAACATTGCCAAGAAGGCGATGTTGCAGGACTCATGGTCACGAACCCAAATACCTTGGGCCTTTTTGAAAAAGAAATTCAAACGATATGCACGATCATGCACGATCATGATGCCCTTGTTTACTGCGACGGGGCAAACATGAATGCGATGGTAGGTCTGACTCGACCTGGTGATGCTGGCGTCGACATCATGCACTTCAACCAACACAAAACATTTACCACTCCTCACGGAGGTGGCGGTCCAGGATGTGGAGCCGTGGGTGTTTGTGCAAAACTTGTATCCTTTCTCCCCACTCCAATTTTAGAAAAAACTGGAGAGAGCTTTAAGCTGAACAGCAACGCTCCCCAAAGCATCGGACCGATCAAAGATTTCCAAGGTCACTTTATGATGATGCTTCGTTCTTACACTTATATTCGCGAACTGGGAGCAGAGGGAATTTCCAAAATTGGTCGTCACGCAGTTCTTTTAGCGAACTATGTTCGCGTACGATTAAGCGAAAGCTTTGACCTGCCCTATCCTCGGCCTTGTATGCACGAAGTTGTTTTTAGCGATAAGAGACAACAAAAAAACGGCGTGAAAACTCTCGATATAGCTAAAAGATTACTCGATTTTGGATTCCATCCACCCACAGTTTACTTTCCACTTATTGTTCCGGGCGCAATCATGATTGAACCTACCGAAACAGAGTCTCTCGATACAGTAGAAGAGTTTTGTAAGGTGATGGAACAAATCGCAAAAGAAACAACAGAAGAAGGAAGTCACGCAAAATACTTTGTGGGATCTCCCAAAACACTTCCTTTTTCAAAGATTGACGAAACAAAAGCCGCTCGAGATCTAAAGCTAACGTGGAACTCTTAAAAAAATCTTTTTTGTTTTTGTTTCTTCTTGGAGCTTGCTCACATTTCAAAAATAAAGCCGCTCCAACTTTAACAAGCGTTAAAGGATTTCAGCGCGGTCAGTGTTTTTTTAGCGAGAAAGATAATCTAGTCCCTTTTATATCTTGCAAAATAGGCAACAAGGAATACTCAACTCTTTTTGAAAAAGATTACACACACTACGAAATCATAGATGCTTTTAAAGTTGAAAAATCTCAAACTCTCTATGCAATTTTAGATTATGGAATTGAAGGAAGCTTAGAACTTATCCCACTTCTCAAATCAACAGACAGTGGAAAATCATGGTTTAAAGTAGGCGAAATCAAAAAGCCTCATTTTAGTTTTTTAATCAAAGAAATGAAATTTTCTTCTCCGTCTCATGGATTCATAAAGTTTGAAGGGGATGAAAATAAATTCTCCACTTCCACCACGAAAGATGGTGGAAAAACTTGGTCAAAATCCTCATTTTGACCCTCATTTTGACTTGGCAGAAAACCTAAGCAGCCCTAGCCTTATAATAAGTGGCTTTTTTATTTTGGATGTCTTCTCTGCTATGCCTTCTGAGGCTTTGGCTTTCTCTTTACGGAGGTCTCCATCCAGATGAAGCCTACTATTGGACTTGGGCTCAGAATTTACACCTCGGCTATTATGACCACCCTCCTTTGGTCGCCTATATCATTCGCCTAGGACAAGAAATCTTTGAAATATTTTTTGGAAATAATTACGCCGGAGCTAAAACTCAGCTTTTCTTAAGCTTTCGATGGCTACCAGACATCTTGGGTTTTATTTTACTTCCCTGTTTGCTGGGAGCTTCAATTAAAGAATACCAACAAAAGAACCTCACACTTTCTCAAGTTTTTGGAATTCTCTCTACCCCTCTTATTCTTTTTGGTTCGCAAATTATCACTCCCGACCTTCCCCTTATTGCTATTTGGACAGCTTCTTTTTTGGTTTCTCTCAAAATGAAAAGAACGCTTCGAAAAGATCTTGATCCTAAAAGCCCCACGCCTTTTTCACTCGAATACAGCCTCATCATTGGAATCTTGTGGGCTCTGGGTGGCTACTCAAAATACACGGCTATATTTCTTCCGCTACTTTTTGTTATTTCAGGGATAGGATTTTGGAATTTACTTGCCTCAGGAATAACCGCCTTTGTTCTGTTTGCTCCTTATATTTATTGGACACTTATCACTGCTCTTCCCAATCGTATGGGAATTTTCTATCAACTCGACAGAGGCACAAGCCTGCAAGGAACATCTATTCATTTAAATTGGCTAGGAGACTTATGGGCTTCGCAAGTTTTGTTATGGAGCCCTATTTTTTGTTTTGATTATATTTTAAGAATCCGATCAAAAAAAGTTATGTCCTGGTCCATGGGTGCATGGATTTTTCTTCCACTCATATTCTTTTCGATTACAGGTCTTCGAAATCGTCCTGAAGCCAACTGGCCCGCGATGGGCGGAATTGCCTTAAGTATCTATGTTATTTCTCGGCTAGGAAATCGCCCCATAAGAATGTTCTGGTATACAGCGCTTCACTATTTCTTAGTGATCATCACTCTTTGGGCACTTCTGAATCAATCGTTTGTCGGTAAGCTTATCGCTCCCTTTCAAAAAGAAATCGGGGAGAACTTACAACACAAAGTCTCTCGAATTGAAGAATTTAGAGGGTGGCAAAACCTAAGGAATTTATTGTTTGAATTTACACTGATCGACAAAGATCCAATCATAGTTGAAAAATATCACGTTCTTTCTCCTTTAATTTTTTATGACAAAAGCGTAGGCGTTGATGAAAAGCTAGGGGACAGACTTAAAATTGAAAAAATTCAAAACAAATCTGTTTCACAATTCCATTTTGAAAGTGCCTACGTGCCTGATGACACAAAAAGTTACTGGTTTCTTAAAAAAGGAGAAGCCGCTCCAGACAATAAAAGATGCGATTTACGCCAAACTTTTATAAAAGCCGATCCCCTTGGAGAACCCTTCACTTTATATAAATGCAAAGCACAAAATTAAAAGCCAAAAACTGACTTAATACTCACGTCCAATAATTACTGCTAAACTAATTATTATGAAAACTCTTGTCACAGGTGGAGCTGGTTTTATTGGAAGTAATATCGTTGATGCCCTTCTTAAAAAAAGACACGACGTCATCGTAGTTGATAATTTTTATTCAGGCCGCGAGAAGAACCTCATCGAAGCAAAAAAAATTGCTCAAGAAATGAACGTAGAGTTAAGCATTGTTAAAGCTGATATTTCTGTTGAAAAAACCTGGAAAGAGCTTCCCCCCGTTCAAGCAATTTTTCATATAGCTGCTCAAACTTCTGTTACTGCAAGCGTTCTCGAGAGTGACCGTGACTTTTCATGGAATATTTTGGCTGCAAAATACCTCGTCGAGTATATCAAAAGGAATAAAACTCAATTTCTTCTCTATTCAAATACTGCAGGCGCTCTTTATGGAGTCCCGCCTGTGATTCCTACAAACGAAACTCAACCCCTACATCCTATTTGTCCTTACGGTGCCACTAAGTCTTTTTTAGAAACCTATATTCGAGCACTAACTGAAAGCCTTAAAATGGAAGGTAAATGGTCTAATGACCCCAAAAAAGAAAATTATTTCTCGTGGGCTTCATTAAGACTTGGAAACGTATATGGCCCCAGACAAATCACAAAAGGTGAAGCGGGAGTCGTTCCTATTTTTATTGAAAAACTTTTTGCCCAAGAAGCTCCCACAATTTTTGGAAGTGGCAAGGAAACTCGCGATTATGTCCATGTCCACGATGTGGTTTCAGCCTTTATGACTGTGTTTGAAAAACAACAAAAAGAGAAAGTCGACGAAGCCTACAACGTTGGAACGGGCGTTCCTACTCAAACTTCAGATGTTTTTAAAAACGTTCTAAATTCCATGAAAGATAAAACAAAAGTCAGTGAAGCTAAACACTCTTCACTTCGACCCGGAGAACTTGAAGAATCGTGCCTTGATATTTCAAAACTTAAAAAATTAGGTTGGGCTCCAGCTTGGAACTTTGAAAAAGGTGTCACTCAAACAGTCAAAGTTTATCTAGAAAATGAAAAAGAGACAAAAGCTTAAAAGCGATTAACAATTTGCTGTTCTTGAAGAACGCGCTTTATTGAGTATTCCACTTCCCATAAGCTTTGCTCTTAACCTTAGGACAGCTTGAGTGTGAAGTTGGGAAACGCGACTCTCTGTCACTTCCAAAACTTGCCCAATCTCTTTAAGGTTGAGTTCTTCAAAATAATAAAGTGAAAGCACCAGGCGCTGCTTCTCAGGCAATTCATCTATAAACTTACTCAGCTGATCCTTAAGTTCTCGCTGAGTGAGTTGATCAAGAGGATTATGCTCAGGTCCCGCTTCCAAAACTGAAAGCAGACTCTTTCTCTCTCCTGTTGCAAAGCTGCCCGTATCATCCAAAGAAATCAATGAAATTGATTTACATTGATTCAAGAGATCTCGAAATTCACCCAATTCCATTTTCACTTCTTGAGCAATATCTTCTTCAGAAGCAACTTGACCATTACGCTGTTCGACACGATTAATTGCCTTCTCGACAAACTTCGCTTTTTCTCGCATTGAACGAGGAATCCAATCCTGAGCTCTTAATTCATCAAGAATTGATCCACGGATACGAAACTCAGCATAAGTTTTAAATTTATTATCACGACTTGGATCATACTTGTCGATCGCATCCATTAACCCAATAACTCCTGCGCTCAACAAATCATCTAACTCAACGTTCGCAGGCAAACGAACTGCAATTTTTTGGGCAATAAATTTTACTAAGGGAGCATATTGCTCAATAATCTTTTGTTTCTGAGCAAGATTTACCTTTTTCTTCTTAGAATTACCTTTAAATTTTTTAATCAGAGAATCATTCATTCCCTTAGTACTCCCCCAACATTCATTTATTATTTCATAACAAAGATGAGATTTCTGAATAAATCTTTGACCTCGGTGACTAAAGTCTGATCAATTTTTTATATCCACCGTCAATAAACGTATACAGATAAGACATAAGCAGAAACCCTTAACTTAATATTCACAAAGTGCCAAAAAAATTTGCCGAGGAGACTTTTTAAATAAGACTCAAGAGCCTATCAACAAAAGCTTCTTTTCGAGCGGGCTCAATATCTTGTGGAACTCTTTGCCCAACAGTGAAATATGAAATGGGCATAGGTTGATTTACGTAAGCATTAAAAAATTCACCTAGTGCATAAGTCTCATCGAGCTTTGTAGCGAGCAAATAACTTGGTTTAAACAAAGAAAAACGAGAGAGGATATCTTTCATGTCTCTTTCTTGTGTTGTCACAGAGACACACAAATGAGTTTCAGCCTCTATTTGAGAAAATAACAAACTCATCTCTGAAAGTTTTATGTTTTCTCTTGGACCAGCTCCTAAAGTATCTAAAAAAAGAAGATCGTTTTCGCGTAAACGACTTACTAAAGCAAGAGCTTCATTAGGACTCTTGCAAATCGCAAAAGGGAGTCCAAGATATTTTGCATAACTTTCAAGATGCTCAACAGCTCCGACCTTGTAGGTATCCATAGTGGCTAAAATAATTCGATTCTTACGAGTCTTAAGTGTTTCAGCTGCTACCTTAGCAAGAGTTGTTGTTTTGCCAACTCCTGTTGGGCCAACAAAAGTAACAACTTTAGGATTTTGGCCTCTTTGCACTCTTTCCGCTAAACTTGGCGCCACCTTTATGAAGGATCTAATACGCTCAGCCATTTTGGCAAGAATTTCGCTTTCACTTCTTAGAGTTCCTTCTTTAAAAAAAGGAATAAGCCCATCTGCAATAAGCTTTGTATTTTTTTGGCTGACTCCTGCTCGAATAAGTCTCGACAAGAGAGTCGCTAAATAATCTTCAAGCTCTGATTTCCTAGAAATAATTCTGGTAGATGAAATAGAACTCACTTTAGGTGGAAGTGTTGCTTTCACCTGAAAACTCATTTTATTCATAAGACCAAAACCATGCTTGCGTTGTTTTGTTTCAAGAACAATAGCATCAGGACCTAGTTCTCTCTTCACTGCCGTGAGAGCTTCTTCAAGAGTGGGAGCTTCAAACGTTTTGGTTTCCATGAGTCAGCTCCATTCCTTTCCTTGAATTTTTATTCATCTCATTATTTAAATTTTTTCTATAAGCTAAAAACAGATGCCATCTAAAAAGCTCTCCTGCATTCACAACAACCATTCCCCTTTGAATCAAATCATCTCGCTCAGAAGATGAGATCCAAGCACAGGGACGCGACAAAAGAGGATCATGAACAAAACGCTCATCTAACTCACCAAGCTCTGGACTGCCTACAATGTAATAATCTTTATCCTGAAGCTTTCCTTGATAGATCACTTCTCCTTCAGGAGTATAAAAAGAATATTCAAATAATCCAGAATCCGTAGAGTCCTCGAGTTTAATAAAGGGAAGCTCTTGAGAGTTTTTCTTGGATAAGTCATTTACAAAACGATCGAGGTCATCATGAAGATGCGGGTCTCTTGTGAGTTGATTTGCAAGAGCCAACCCTACTCTCACTTCAAAGAATGATTGTTTAGATTTATCGTTTAAAGAAGCTTCCAAATTCGCAAAAGAATCATCACTTATATTTAATTTATTTTGAATTTTTTTCTTTGTGTAAAAACCAAAAGCGATACAAATCAAACTTAGAGACCAAAAAGCTGTGGAGGCCGATCTCATAAAAAGTCCTAAAGTAAATAAGATTCCACTTAAAATCCAAAAAACTCTTGGATTCGCTGTCATTTGATCAGCAAAATCCTGTCCAAGTGCTTTTTTAGAGGATCCCGCTTTTGTAATCACAATTCCGGCCGCTGTAGAAATTATAAGAGCAGGAAACTGAGCAACAAGTCCCTCACCTACAGTTAATAAAGTATAAGTCTTAATAGCCTGAGCAAAAGACATCCCCTCTTGTGCAATCCCCACAAATAATCCACCTAAAATATTAATACCAATGATCACAAGACACGCAATCGCATCGCCTTTGACAAATTTGGAAGCACCATCCATGGCCCCATAAAAATCAGCTTGCTGATCTATCTCTGCCCTTCGAGATTGAGCCGTTTCTGGGCTAATAGCTCCTGATTTCAAATCAGAATCCACAGACATTTGTCGCCCAGGTAAAGCATCAAGCATAAAACGAGCAGCAACCTCAGAAATTCTACCTGCTCCCTTAGTAATGACAATGAAGTTAATCACATTCAAAATCACAAAAACTAAAATTCCAACAAAGGTATTGCCATGAATGACAACCTCACCAAAAGCCGCTATCAATTCACCAGCTGCCTTCACACCATTTTTTCCATTTGTTAAAATCAACCGAGTAGAGGCTACGTTGAGGGCCAAACGGTAAAGAGTTACCAAAAGAAGAAGTGAAGGAAAAATACTAAAATCACTCGATTGCTTGTTAAAAATTGCCATCAAGAGAATTCCAAGTGCCCCAGCAATAGAAAGCGCAATCAAAAAATCCAAAATGCCTGCCGTCATGGGAACAACCATCAGGACTAATAATCCCACTACCGCAAGACTCAAAAAGGTATCCGAGCATGTCAGCTGTGATAAGAGCTGACTTCCAATTTTCTTTTGACCATATGAATTTTTTATCATGATAACCGCCCCTTCAAAGATAACTTACCCTTAGACTTTTTTTCACTTTCTTCTTTTTCATCCAGCTGCTCAACCTGCTGAACCCATGCAATAGAAAATGAAAAAATTAAAAAAGAAACACACGACAAAGTCACTCCAAACAAAATATGCCCATGTGAAAACTTTAAATACGAAATAAGAATAAAGAAAATAAGCAAAAGACCTAACATTAAAGATAAAAAGTAGGAAAAGGAATAAGGCTTTAAAAACTTCTTTGCCAATCTAAACCCCCATCCATGTCTTCCAGAAAGATGAAAGGATTTCACTTAAATGATGTCCGAGTGAAGGTAGTAAAAGGGGGCTCACGATGAGGAGAAGAATAAAAAAGGAAAGAGAAAAAACAATCCTCATAGCTTCTCCGCCTATTCGAAGATAAATTTCTTCAAAAAATCTTTTGCTTAAAACGAAAACTAATCCAAAACCAGAAACCTTTAAGGCTAACACACTCACATCACTCATAAATCTTGACCAAAAATCTGCACTTATGAACTTATTAAAAAAACTTTGGTCTACTTTTACAGAAACAAGAAGATTTAAAAGAGATCTCTCTAAACGTAAATGAATCAAAAAAAGAAGGAGAACAATAAAAGAAAAAGAGTCCAGAAGTAACTTCCAGGTATCGCTCAAGCTTCCTTCAAAATCTTTTTTTAAAAAAAAAGAAAATTGCATCGAAGCAGAAAAAAAAAGAGCAATAATCACTCCAACAGCTGTTCCTAAAAATAAATCAAAATGATAAAGAGAAGCAGGTACCCCTTCTTGGATCAATCTCTCAGAGAGGATTAAGGACAGGGCAAAAGATAAAAAAACTCTTGCCGTAAATGGAACTTTTATTTCTTCAGGAGTTCTTATTAAAAGAAACGATGGAAGAATTCTGAATAAAGCTTTTAAAAAAAGCTCTAACGAAACTCCCTCGAACGACATCACTACCTCACCATACTCGGAGCTGAACTAAAAACAGCTTTCGTATACTCAAGATATTTGTCTGCAAAAGTTCTCGCCATAAAAGCACAAACCGCAAAAACAAGAACAAGTTTTACTAAAAACTGAAGGTTAAAGTCATGAATCGAAAAGGCAAATTGAATAACAAAAAAGACAACTGAAACAGCTAAGCAAATACCTAGCACTGGAAAAAGCATACTTTGAACCATTTCAAGACTTTGTATTCCTAGTTGACTTAAGTTTTGTATATCCATCATCTGACCCAATAACTTTCTGCAATCGTTCCAAAAAGTAATTTCCAACCATCAAGAGCTAAAAATAAAAGAACCTTCAAGGGAATTGAAACAATTTGTACATTCAAGCTATGTAGGGACAAAGTTGAAATTAACAATGAACTCAATAAGTCGATAATCAAAAAAGGAACCCAAATAATGAATCCCAAATAAAGTCCTTTTTTGAGTTCACTTAAAGAAAAAGCGCCTAATAGAACCAAGAAAGGTGTGGGACTTGAATTTGATTTGACCGAAGCTTTTGTGTATTGACTCACAAAATCTAAATCGCTTTTAGAAACTTGTGTAGACATAAATTCACGCAATGGAATCTCAGATTCCTTTATTGCTTGAGCTCCTGATTTTTTACCTTCTAAAAAAGGAGTCAGAGATTGATCATAAATTTTTTGAAATGGCTCATTCATCACGAGGAAAGAAAAGAGGAGAGCTAATCCAAACATAATTTGGCCAGAAGGAAGAGCAATCTCACCGAGTCCTTTACGAATAAAACTCAAAACAATAAAAATTCTTGTAAATGAAGTCGCTAATAAAAAAAGTGGAAACAAAAACAATAGAGCGACAACACCTATATTCATAGATAACCTAGCTTTATTGTCAGATGAAAGTTGCTAAACAGAGTCGTCAATTATTCGAGGATCAGGATTATTTTTCCCTTTTTCAGTCTTGATTTCCAAAGACGTCTCAGACATGAGTGCTTTTACCATCCACTTAGCAGCCTCATCAGGACTTCTATCAACAATTCGTGTCAAAACGATGGCGCCTTCATTGCTCTCGTTTTCTTTTTGAATGGGCGAAAGTCCCTGTCTCTTTTTTCGCATTCTAAAAAGAAGACCACAAAAAGCAAACCCCATAAGGATAAAAGAAACTCTCTCGCCCCAGAGATAAAGCTTTTCATTGATTTCTATTTTCGTATTTATTTTTGAAGGTAAAATTTTAATTTTTGAAGAGGCACAAAAATCCCCTAAAAAATTCATCACTTCTTTTCTTGTTTGAACAAGATCTCTCTTTGATGAGACATAACGCCCCTCAAGGGAACAAGAAAAGTCTTTATCTGATACATGTATAATGGACCACATGATCTCACTAGAGGATTGATCTTTTAAAAAGGATGTTATCTCTTGTTCAATTTCCGCGGCTTTAAAGAGCGACTTTGATTCATCGCTTTCATCACTCCAACGAAATCCTTCTTCATCTTTCACGTTGACCTGAAGAACTCTATTTTTTCCTGACAAACTCGAGCTGACTAAATCTGATATTCCCCTAAACTCATTAAAGGTTAATCTTTTTCTCTTTTTTAGCTTTAGAACAACATCTACATTTATAACTCGGGGATCTGCTACGCCCCATAGCGATTCCTTACTTTCAAGTTCTCCAACGGGAAGGACCACTCGAGAAGCCTCCACAGATCTAAATTTAGAAATATCTTGCTCAAGCCTCTCTTCAATAATTCTTTGCGAAGAATCATTACCTGATTGAAAATCAGAAAATAAATTTGAGAAATTCATTTCTTCTGCAAAAGCTGAATTCAGCAGAAAAAAAAGAATAGAATATCCTTTTCTCAAATGTCCTCCCCTAAGAACATTGAAGCAAAGATTATGAAATTTTTCGCGTCAATTAAAGATTTTTTCGGAGCAGGTGACAAAAACTATGTGGAATGGGATCAATTTCTCGTCGCTCTTGCTGAAGATGAAACTCATCCCAATTAACTTTTGGGAAAAGAATATCTCCTTCATAGTCATGATCAATCCAAGTGACAAAAAACTCTCCAATCTCTTTCCAAAAAACCTGAAAGATTTGGGCTCCGCCAATAATAAAATTTTTCTTTCCTGATGAATCTAAAGAGATGGCTTCCAGTATTTCATCTTTCGTTTTGAAATAACGAACGTCACTTCCCTGACTTAAATTATCTGAGCAGTGCTGAGAACTTAAAATCCAATTCTCTCTTTTAGGAAGTGGCTTAGAACCAATGGATTCAAAAGTTTTGCGTCCCATAATAATTCGGTGTCCAAGTGTCGTAGAACGAAAAAATTTTAAATCTCCTGGGATATTCCAAGGTAGCTGATTATCTTTTCCCATCACTTGCGAGTGACGAGTCATTGCCACAATTCCACTCAGCATAAAAATTCTTTCCCCACCCTAAACAGCCACAGGAGCACGAATGCCGGGCTGCGGATTGTATTCAAGGATTTGAATATCTTCGTATTTGAAATCAAAAACAGTTTTAATTTCATGATTCAAAACAAGCTTTGGCAGAGGGCCAGGTATGCGACTCAACTGTAACCTTGCTTGGTCTAAATGATTTTTATAGAGATGAGCATCGCCAAGAGTATGAACAAATTCTCCCACTTGATAGCCACATGTTTGCGCGAGCATAAAAGTCAAAAGCGCATAACTTCCTATATTAAAGGGAACTCCCAAGAAAACATCTGCACTTCGCTGATAAAGCTGACAAGAAAGTTTTCCATTCGCGACGTAAAACTGAAAAAAAGCATGACAAGGAGGAAGCTTCATCTTCTTGAGAGCCCCTACGTTCCAGGCACTCACAATGAGTCGTCTTGAATATGGATCTTCTTTTAAATTTTTCTCAAGCTGGGCCAATTGATCAATGACTCCGCCTTCTTGATCGGGCCACGATCTCCACTGCGATCCATAAACAGGCCCCAAATTTCCATTCTCATCTGCCCACTCATCCCAAATACTCACTCCATTTTCTTTTAAATAAGCAATATTTGTATCGCCTTTTATGAACCACAAAAGCTCATGAATGACTGATTTTAAATGAACCTTTTTTGTTGTTAAAAGAGGAAATCCTTTTGATAAATCATAGCGAGATTGAAAACCAAAACACGAAAGAGTTCCCGTGCCAGTTCGATCTTCCTTACTCACTCCATGATCAAGAACGTGCTGCAAAAGATTTAAATAAGTTTGCATGAGGGCATCCTAGAATGCTTCAAGAATTTAGACGACTTCAAAAATCCAATTTTTATTCTGCCAGGAAGCCATATAATGGCCGCTTTCCCGGGGGATTTCGTGAGCAAAGGGTAGCTTTTCTTCCAAGAATTTCCTATAGCGCTTTGCCCCCACTCTCGATTCTGGCCACAAAACGCACCAAACCCACTCTGTAGCCATCTCCATCATGTGCCAATCTCCTGGAGAATCCCCTGCTACAAAAAGAGGATGAGAAACCCCTTTTTTTTGAAGTGATTTAGCTTTTTTTTCTTCCCAAACAAAACCCGGTTCTGCAAAACGCTTCATATAAATGCCGTCAAGTAATTCAAGCTCAGTTGCAATCACCCGCTCATCATGAACACCCACTTTTCGAGCCAACGCCATCACCGTTGGCCTTGATGAACCACTTACAATCCACGATTGCTTTGAAAAAGATTTCAACAAAGTGGGGAGATGATTTACAAGTCGAACCCAATTATTTTGAAGTGATAAATCTAAAGCTTTTCCCGCGTATTCAACAACCGTTTCTTGAGGAAGTCCTGATTGAATCAAAACTTCCCATTCAAGCGCATATCCCAAACCGAATTCCCCTTCGACCTGTTCTCGCACTCGCTCATAATCAAGCAGGTTCATGTTCATATAAAAACTTTCAGATCGAAAATTTTTAGGAATCAGCTCTTGGTCAACCATGCCATGCTTCATCAAAAGCCACCCAGTAATACTTGAAACATCTCCATCTAAAAGCGTTCCATCGCAATCAAAAATCAAGTGATGCTGAGAACCAATACTTTTTTTAAGACTTTGAAGGAGCTCTTCAAAAGAGTAGCTTTGAATCATGGCCAACTTTGAAATTGTAACCTTTCCAGTAGGGGCCTTGCAATGCAATTGCTCTATACTTTTTCACAGTCCTACTCGCAGTGCTGTGGTGGTTGATCCAGGCGATGACGCTCAAACGATTTTCGATTGCCTAAAAGCTTACGATTTTCCCGTGAAAGCACTCTGGCATACCCACGCCCACCTTGATCATATTGGAGCTACAAAAAAACTTTTTGAAATGTGTGAAATCTGGAACAAAGCAAAAGATCAAGCTGCTCCTAAGGTCTACCTCTATCAAGATGATGTTTGGCTCTACAAAAATGTTGCAACTCAATGTCAGTTTTTAGGATTTCAACCCTTTGAAGTGATGGCTCCCACAGATTTACTTGTTCGAAAAACGACCATTGAATTACCTGAGCTCATTTCTTTTAAAACCCCTGGACACACCCCTGGCTCTGCATGCATGTGTGTAGAAGATGCTTGCGACTTTCAAGCGCCGCAAGAATTTTTTCAATCAAAAGCTCTTCCGGGAATGAAAGCTCTCTTCACAGGCGACACTCTTTTTCGACGAAGTATTGGACGAACGGATCTCTGGGGAGGAAGCATGCCCGAGATTGAAAAAAGCATTCAAAATTTACTCTACACTCTCCCCGATGATTATTTAGTCATTCCTGGTCATGGCCCATTTACAACTCTTGGAGAAGAAGCTGAAAAAAATAACTTTGTCAGGAAAAAAGAAGCTTAGAAGAGCCCCTGTGTTTCACACGACAAAGGAATCCAAATCCAATCTTTTTTAGGCAAAGTTTTTTCCAAAGCAAGATCACGAATTTGTTGATTTGGAAAAACAAGTAACAAAGATCCACCGCCACCAGCACCACAGGCTTTTCGAGCTATAGCTCCAGATTTTTGAGCAAAACTCCAAGCTTGCCTTAAAACAGGAACATCAAACGTGTTGGACAGCTTTTTTCTTAACGCCCATTCCTTATTCACGGCTTTCACAAAAGATTCAACATCTCCCCTTTCAAGATAAGCGTGCATTTCTTCTGCAAGATCTCGAATTCCTTCAAGAGCTGAGCGAACTTTTTTATTTCCTTCGTGATATTTTTTAAAAACATCCCAGTTATTAATACCTGAGTGATGAGGCTTTCCTGTGTGAATTAAAGCCGAGCGATTCGCGAGCTCAACTCCCAAATGATCGCTGTAACGAGAAACTTTCTTTGTTTCTGCAGAAAAGGAACAACTGAGCAATCCCCCAAACAAAGCGGGAAGAGCATCTTGTTCTCCGGCAGGTTTTTCAATTTCAGCAGCTTCTAAATTAAAATTAAATGCATGAATTTTCCAAGGATCAGTTACTGAATTTTCATTTTCAGAGTTTCCACTCAAATCATGAATCGCTTTGATCAGAGTTGCTCCTAAAACTGAAGAACCACCTAATCCAGATCCTGGGGGAGCATCACTCTTTAGAGAAAGAGTCCAAGTCCCGCTTGTTAGCCTCAATTTCTGAAAAGAATAATAACAAAGTCGATGAACCCAACGAAGAGGATTTTGTTTAGTTGTTTTTTTTATGTCACTTGCAAGAACAGATAAAGAAGAATGCTGAGAGCGAGTTTTTAAATCCAAACTTTCAACTTTTAAAGAAAACTTCTTAGAAGGCTCATAAGAAATTTCCAAGTTAATATTCACAGGAATGGCCATATTGATCACTCGTGCAGAGCCTAAGTGACAGTAAAAAGGCCACAAATCCGTAGTTCCCCCCACCCAATCCACTCGGCAGTGTCCAGAATATTTTCTGACCTCAATAGATTCATTCGCAAATTTATTTTTTAAAGCGGCCATAAAAGTTCCTTCTCCAAATACAGTGCTGTGGCTTCACCCAACAAAACTAAAACGGAATTTGCATAAAAAATTCCCGTCGCGCTTTGAGTAGATCTCATATCGACAGTTTTTTTAGCCATCAATGTCAGAATAACGGGTGCAAGCAAGCCCCACAAAACTCTCGAAGCAAATAAGATGACGCCAAAAGTCCCCATCCCTAACCAAGCATTTCCTTTAACTGCAAAAAAATCACTGTCGCCTGTAAAATGAAAACCCTCTTGAGGAACTTTCATTAAAAAAAGAGCCCCGATAACCCACACTAATCGAAGCGCAATTGAAGCAAGCGCCATTCCAGAAATTCTCTTAAATTCACGAATATGAATATTGGGAACATTCAGATACCAATGTCCTAAAAACTGGCCGATAAAAGCTCCGCCCAATACCCAAGAAGATAAAACAAAATTACTTCCAAAAATAACTCCTCGACCTTTAAAAACAAGAACGGGTACAAGAATATAAATAAAAATAGCTAAAAGACGAAAAATGAGAAACTTTCGAGACAAATAAAGACGTGAAGCGATCAATAATAAAGAAACCCAAAGAAGATTTTGGTTTGGAAGATCCACAAAATAAGCACTGGCAAAAGCAAAAGCGGCAAATCCTGCCGCAAAGCGAAAGGAAACCTTTAAAAAGTCTTCTCTGCTCTCATTTCTTGAAACAAAAAAAATAAAAAAGTTCCATCCCCAAAGTAATCGAAAGAAGAATTCAAAAGCCAAGATTGCCATGTTAGGCTTTAGCTTAGTCCTATTTTTTTGGAGTGTAGAATGTTACCAAGCTTAGTTTTTGATTTTCGCTTCTTTTTTACAATTATTTGTGCCGCATTAGCCAGCGCCTCAGCTGCTAAAGCCTTTCACAAACTCATCTCAATCCTTAAAGCGATGAAAAAAGAAGATCTCACCCAAGACGTTCAAGAAAGACTGCGCATCTTTGGATTCAACGTTCTTGCTCAAAAAAAACTTTTTAAAGATTTTTGGCCGGGACTTCAACACACTATTATCTTTTGGGGCTTTATCATCATCACTATTGGAACGATAGAACACGTTCTTGAAGGGATCTTCCACGGCTTTAGTTTTCAATTTCTAGGACCTGTTTATAGCGCAATTGTTTTTTCACAAGATATTTTTCACGTTCTTATTCTTCTCGCAGTCCTCTTTGGTTTTTATAGAAGACTTATTTTAAAGCCCGCTCGTCTTCCGAGCGATCCTGCTCATAAAAAAGAAGCTCTCTTTGTTCTCACTCTCACAGGTACTCTCATGCTTGCAAACATGATGACTTTTTCTGCGTATGTTTTTGCAGGATACGAGCATGCGGCTGGCTACGCTCGACCTATCTCAACATTCTTAGCTCAAATATATGCCTTCCTTGGATGCAGCCCTGAAAAAGCTATGTTGATTGCACACGCAGGATGGGCTGTGCATTTAGCAACAGTTTTTTATTTTTTGCACTATATTCCCAACTCAAAGCACCTTCATATCATCACAGCGGGATTTAATTTTTTCTTTGCTCGTCTTGATAACAAAGGCTCATTTAAGCCCATTGATTTTACAAACGAGAGCATCACTCAATTTGGTGTGGCAAAGATTCAAGACTTTACCTGGAAAGACATTCTTGATTCCTACACGTGTACCTCGTGTGGGCGTTGCAACGAATTTTGTCCAACAGCGACAACAGACAAACCTCTTCGTCCCATGAAACTTATTGAAGACATTAAACACTACGCTCTTGATTTTGGTGCTCAAATTGCAAAAGATCCTAACTTTGAACCTCCCATGAAACTTGTTTCCGATGAATCAGGAATCACTTTTGAAACTGTTTGGGCTTGCACAAGCTGTAGAGCGTGCGTAGAAGCCTGCCCCGTCGGAATTGAACACATCGACAAGATCGTCGATATGAGAAGAAATCTTGTCATGATGGAAGGCAATATGCCTGCGGAACTTCAAAACACTTTCCGCAACTGGGAAAACCAAAGCAACCCATGGGGGATGTCTCAAGATACGCGTGCGGATTGGTGCCGCGATATGGGAGTCAAGACTCTCGCAGAACACCCCACAGCTGAATATCTTTATTATGTTGGATGTGCGGGAAGCTTTAACGATCGCAACAAAAAAATATCCACATCTCTTGTTAAAATTCTTCAAGCAGCAAATATCGACTTTGCGATTCTTGGAAAAGAAGAGCTTTGCAACGGAGAAACAGCACGTCGTGCGGGAAATGAATACCTTGCGAAAGTCATGATCGATGCAAACATTGAAGTCTTAAAGCGCTACAATGTGAAAAAAGTTCTTGCGACCTGCCCTCACTGCTTTAACACTTTGAAAAACGAATATCCCGAGTTTGGTTTTACTGCCACAGAAGTTGTTCATCACACAGAGTTCATTCAAAGTCTTGTGGATGACGGAAGACTTAAGCTCAATGCCCTGAACAAAGAACAACGTATCGCCTTTCATGATTCTTGTTATTTGGGCCGCTACAATGAAGTTTACGAAGCTCCTCGCTCAACCTTAAAAGCAATTGAAGGCGTAGAACTTGTCGAGATGCCTCGAAATAAAACAAAGGGCCTTTGCTGTGGAGCAGGCGGAGCACGCATGTGGATGGAAGAAAAGATCGGCAAACGTATTAACGTCGAGCGCGTGGAAGAAGCTCTTGAGCAAAAACCAGATGTTATTGCCGCTGCCTGCCCCTTCTGCCAAGTCATGGTCAATGACGGTGTGACTGAGAAAGGCAAAGACAAGGAAGTTCTTGTCAAAGACATCGCGGAAATCGTTGCCGATCAGCTGTGATGTATATGTGATTTCATTAATTCCCAAGAAAAATCTAAATAAAAAAGGGAGCCCTCATTCTTTTGAGAGCTCCCTTTTTTTAATAAATTAACGACTAAAACTTAAGCTGATTTCCAAATACGAGAAACTTCATCCCAGTTTACGGTGTTCCACCAAGCTGCGATGTAGTCGGGTCTCTTATTTTGGTATTTTAAGTAGTAGGCATGCTCCCACACATCGAGTCCCAAAAGTGGAGTTCCTTTGACTTCGGCAACATCCATCAAAGGATTATCTTGATTAGGAGTTGAGGAAACAACAAGCTTTCCCTCTTTTGTTTTCACAAGCCAGGCCCAACCTGATCCAAAGCGAGTTGCGCCCGCCGTAGAAAAAGCATCCTTAAACTTATCAAAGCTTCCCCATGTTGAAGTCATAGCATTTGCCAATTCACCTTCTGGAGTTGCTCCTTTTTTAGGCCCCATCGTTTTCCAAAAAAGGCTGTGATTGTAATGACCGCCGCCATTATTTCTCACTGCCACCGGAAACTTAGAAATCTCAGCCATGAGCTTTTCAAGAGTCCACTCAGCAGCAGGATTTCCTTCGAGCGCCTTATTGAGGTTTGTGACATAAGCATTGTGATGTTTACCATGGTGAATTTCCATAGTTTGAGCATCAATCCAAGGCTCAAGAGCATTGTACGAATAAGTAAGTTCCGGAAGTTTGAACGCCATTGCATTCTCCTTTAATTATTTGCTTTTTTTCTTCTTATGTTTTTTCTTTGCAGATTTTTTAGAGTGATGTTTTTTCTTAGTACTTGCAGTAGAGCGCTCAGGAGCAACCGCTTGTGCAGGCTCTTGTTGAGCAGCACCCGTTGCAGCGCTTACAGGAATTTCAGTTACAGGGGCAGCAGCGTCTTCCGCAAAAGCACAGAATGCTAGGACAGAAAGCGATAAGATAATTTTTTTCATTTTTATTTCTCCTTGTAAATGATTCTATTGAGATTGAACACTAGGTCAATTCAGCGAAAAACTTTTTGACAAAAAGCCCCGAGTGTCTAGAAGAGACACAGGTAGAGGTAATTTTATCCTATAAATTTCAATAACTTGGGCGTTTCTTTTGCAGGAACAAAAATTGCTCATAGATCGAGCTACCAGGCGCTCATGGAACGTAAAGCAGAAATCGCCGACCACTTTCGACGTCGCTCAATTGCTCAAGGGCAAGACGGAAATTTTGGGGCACTTTTTACCCATCACCTCAGATTAAGAAATATATACGCTGGCCTTTGCTCTCTCATCGACAATCCCAATTTAAGTTTTTTACTCGAAGGAGCAACGGGCACTGGAAAAGACCGAATGATCCAAGAATTTGTTCGGCTTGAAAATGTTTACCGTAAACTCCTGGGCCTCGAACAAGCACGTTTTTGCAAAGTCAGTGAAGAAGCACGTGAAGACGTGCTCAGCACCCTTCTCAAAGAAACTCCCAAGCAAAATGCTATATTTTACTTCACCTCACTCGAATCATTTAGCCTTCATGAGCAAGAGATTCTCTCCGAATTACTGCAATTACAAGATTGCAGAGAGCAACCCTATCGCCTGATTTTTGGATGCCAAGAAAGTCTTGCCTTTATGGTTCAAAGAGGAAAAATATTAAGCGACATCGTTCAATCTCTACAGATGTATTCTTTCTCTCTCCCCAGGCTCAAAGACAGAAATGAAGACTTTCCCCATCTGCTAGGAGACTTTATCCATCGCTACACAAATAAGCGCGATTTTGTTCGACATGAGGCCCTCGAGAAGTTCACCAAACTCGAATATCCCTATAATCTCGACTCCTTATCAGGAGTCATACGAAAAGCCCTGGCCCTCAACCCCCACCCCTCTCAATGGAGTGCCCACTTCATAGAGAGCATTTATCCCCATTCAAAGCCGGAGAGAACAGAGAAAATTTTGGACTTCACCCCCGGCCTTCGCTATCAATAAAGGCCACACGATGAATCTCCTTCACCTTTCTCGATCTGAGCTCAAGCAACTTATCTCTTCTTGGAACGAACCCTCTTTTAGAGCGGATCAGATTTTTGAATGGATCTGGAATAAGGGAATCTTTGATTTCACTCAGATGAGTAATCTCAGCAAAGGCTTTCGTGAGAAATTAATTGCGGAATGCACACTCAATGTTCCAAAAATTGTTTTTGAACAAAAAAGCACAGATGGAACCATCAAATATCTTATTCAATTAGAAGATGGAAAAACTGTTGAAAGCGTTTGGATTCCTCGTGAGGATCAAGGGCGAGTCACAGTTTGCATCTCTACCCAAGTAGGATGTCGAATGGGCTGTACATTTTGTCTCACAGCTCAACAAAAAACTGAGCGAAACTTAAGTGCTGGAGAAATTGCCGCTCAGTTACTTCTTCTTCCAAATCGCGAAAAAATCACAAACGTTGTGGTGATGGGGATGGGAGAGCCCTTTGATAATTACGATCATCTAATGGGCGCACTCACGACAATTACTGATCAAAAAGGATTAAGCATTGGAGCCTCTCACATTACAGTTTCTACAAGCGGACTTATTCCTGCCATTGAACGTTTCGTGCAAGAATCTAAATGTAAGCTTGCTGTGTCGCTCAACGCACCCAACAATGAAATTCGATCGCAAATCATGCCGATCAACCGCGCGTATCCTATTGAAAAATTACTGGAGTGCATGCACCGAATTTCTGCTCCCTCGTATCCTCGAAAAATTAGAAGAAATTTTGGAATTACCTTTGAATACATTCTCATGAAAGATTTCAACGACTCTCCAGAGCATGCTCTTCAATTGGTAAAAATTCTGAAGGGCATTCCCTGCAAGGTCAACCTTCTTCAATACAACGAAACTCCAAACACTCCTTTCAAGCGTCCGAGCGAAGAATCAGTATTTGAGTTTCAAAAGATTCTCCGCAGACACGGACTTTTAAATTTCTTAAGAAGATCTCGTGGTCGTGATATTTCAGCAGCCTGTGGACAACTGGCTTCGCTTAACAAAAGACAAAGTATCGGTGCTCAAGCTTAAAAATGAATGTTTCGCTTGCAACTGTTAGCGACCTAAATTCAGAGGGATGGGGTGTTGTTCGCACGGAAGCAGGAGAAGTCGTTTTCGTTCCTGGTGCCTGGCCTGGAGATGAGATTGAATTTTCTATACTCAAAAGAGGAAAATTTAATCTCGGAAAACTAGAAAAAATTCTTAAAAAATCTTCTGCTCATCGAGAAAACATATGCCCCTCGCGTGACCCTCAAACTCAGCGTTGTGTCGCCTGCCCTTGGGCTGGAATTCACTACAAAGATCAACTCGAAGCTAAAAATAAAAAAATAGATTTTCTCATTAACCGCTTTAAGTTTGCTCCAAAAATTAAAAACCCAATCCTTCCTTCTCCTGAAGAGTTTCATTATAGAAACAGAGTGAAACTTCATCGTGAGGAGAAAAGTCTTGGATATAAAGATCCCGTAACTCTCAAATTCAACCCTATTTCTGAGTGCAAAGTCGTAGAAGAATGGATCAATTTAGAAATTAAAAAGCTCTCATCGTCACTAGATGAAAATTCAACCCAAGAAATCTGGATACAAAAAGGACAAGAGGGCGAATTCAATCAAGGAAACACACGTCAGAACAATCAGATTAAAGAAATTCTTCAAAAAGAACTTAATCAAAAAGAAAAAAATCAATTCTTAGAGCTTTTTTGTGGAAGCGGAAATTTCAGCGAAGTCCTTAAAAATTCTTCATCAAAACTTCTCTGCTACGAGGGGAGTCAGTCGTCTCTCCAAAAAATTGATGATCGCAAATGGTCAAATGTAGAAACTTTCCATCTCAACCTTTATTCTTCAAGCTCTTTAAATCAAATTGCAAAAATGAATCAGAATACTCAACAGCTTTTTTTAGATCCCCCAAGAAGCGGATTCAAAGAGCTTGGCCACTTAACTCAAAAATTACCGAAGCTTCAAAAAATATTTTATCTTTCGTGTAACCCTATAACTTTTTTTAGAGACGTTGTTCCTTTAAGCTCAGAGTGGACATTCGAAAAACTTTATTCTTTTGATATGTTTCCGCAGACTCCGCATATCGAAGTTATGGGAGTTTTTCACCGCAACGAAGCAAGGCAGGAATAGATCCTTGTCCCTCAACAAGACTCACAAGATATTCACGTTCTTCTTTAACCTTTGAAAGAAAATCCTTCGCGCTTAAGTTTTTTTCTTGTGCGTACTTATCAATCAAAGGAAGGAGTTTTAAATAAGTCGCTAAACTTAAAATCGCAGCATTATTCCACTTCACTCTTTGAAGTGATTTCAAATTTGGATACTCTTTTAAACATCGAGCAATCCAATCAAAATAAAGGTCTCTATTGGGAAGAGGTTTTTTTTCATAAAACTCATGCCCTCTCAAAGTGACTTCATGAATAAAAGAATGAAGTTCATAGTCAGCTTTTTCTTCTTCTTCGAATTCACTTAGAGTTTTCCCTTTGTTATCCACAAACTCGCTTTTCTCAATAAAATCTTTTGCGACTTTATATGAAAACCACGTTGCAAAAGCTTCATTGAAATCGCCCTGGTCATCAAAATAAAAATTTAAATGCACAAGCTCGTGAAAAAGCGTTTCAATTAAAAGAGAATCTTTTGCCAGTAAGTTGGAAGTAAGTGGATCATCAAACCAACCAATACCTGAAAAAGCGATCGCTTTGCGCTGATAAACATCATACTTACCCACAAGTTCCTGACTCAATGCTTGGGCGTCCTCTTCATCAAAAAATCCCTTGTAAGGGAAAGATCCAACGATTGGAAATTCAAATTTTTTTATTTCCAGACGATCCTTTTCAGCTGCAAAAACAACTTTCGTGACCCAATCTCGATTGAGCTCAACATATTTTCGATAAGAAGCTCCGACCTTCATTCCCAAAACGTTTTGTGCATAATGAATAATTTCTTGGCTAAGCTTAAGAGGACGAATTAAGTTTTGTGAAGTCAGAGGACTCGAAATAACTTTCTCTACCTTTTGTGCGCTTAAAAGCAAAGAACCCTGCTTAAATCCTTGCTTGAATGCATAATGAATAAGACTTTCACTCGCAAAAAGTGGAAGTTGTAAAAAGAACAAAAACAAAAGCCTCATAGGTCAATTGTAGATCCAAG
>CANIGN010000015.1 GCA_947467125.1 Bacteriovoracaceae bacterium
GTGGCTCATGAGAGTCGTGCGCACCAAATGAAGAAGGTTATGTCGAACAGCTTTGGCTTTGGTGGAACGAACGTTTCTCTTATTTTTTCAAATTGTTAAAATCATCAATTCTTAAGCAGCTGTCTAAAAGTTATTCTTAACATTAGCTTAAAGGGGCTTTTGTGGGCTTTCTTTGAGGGCACCGTTTTTGCAGTCTAGAGGGTGTGAAAAAGGGTATTTTAAAAGAGGGATGGGGATTCATGCAAATCTTAACAATGGCCGCGTTTCTATTTTCTTTTTTAAGTGCCCCTGCTTTTGCAGCGGCTAAAAAAAAGCATAGCTCTGAGAGCTCTCAGACAGGAGCTTCTCAAGCAGAACAGCCCGTTGCTGATGCAAAGAAAACAGATACTCGCAAAAATAATGAGAATGAAAAAGAAGTTCGCGAAACAATTAATACAGGTGCTTCAAGAATTTTGAAGTCCTTGGGCTGTGTTGCTGAAGAGGGTAAAAAAAATCAATTCGTTAATATGGTTGATTTATGGGGTGCTAAAATTCAAGACCTCGGACCAGAGCCCAAAATGATCACTGAAAAAACTCGTTACTCGAGTTACTTGCGTTTTGTTGTTTGGGATTATTTAAAGAGCGATAAAATTTGCGCTTCGACTTCGAATCGTTGTTATCAAAGACTCTATAAACCTCTTGATGAATTGTTTTCTGTTTTTAGAGAAGGCAATTTGAAAGACGGCAATACAAAATCAAAGGTAGAAGCTCTTAAGAAACAGATTCATGAACAAGTGACTGAACTCAGAAGTGCTTATAATAACAAGCCACCTTGTCTTGATGTTGAAGAAAAGGTTTCTGAGGTGACCCCGCCTGCAGTTCCAGCGGTACCTGCACCTCCTGAATCGAAAGATGCTCCTAAAGCGCAAGCTGAGGTTAAATCTGAGCCTGAGTTAAATTCTGATATCAAAGCCGAAGATAAAAGTGAGGCTCATAAAACTTCTGGAAACTCAAAAGACGATTCAAAAAACGAACAAAGGCTTGTGAGTCCATTGCCCAGCCGAAAAAGTATTTTAGAGAACTCTACGGTTTCTAGTGAAATAAGTGCTTATAGAGACGCCTTGGTGAAAAGTGGTGCAGATCCGAGAGGTGTTGAGAATGCTCTCAAGTATTTTGAATCTCATCGAAATACATTTACAAATCAAAGATATATCAGTCTGATGGACGCAACAAAAAAATCGACCGATGAGCCTTATTTCTTGTTAGATACTCAAACTTTAAAAGTTAAAAGATATGATGTTTCTTATGGTAAAGGAAGCGGTGGTCGAAACGAAATTCCAACTAAATTCTCAAACGTGAGTGAATCTCGTAAAACTCCGCCAGGCGCTCTTTTGGTTGGTGAGATGACAAACGGTAGTTCTCATTCGCGAGTTACTTTGCTACGCGGACTTGAGGAGCGAAATAAAGCAACTCTTTCTCGTGCGGTTATTATGCATGATGCAAATTATGTAAGGTCCGGTGGAAGGAGTTGGGGTTGCCCAGCTTTTGATCCGAAAGATTTTCGTCAGATTCAGCCTCTTATTTCAGGCGGCTCATTCCTTTATATTTATTCGCCCTATGCTGATAAATCGAATGATCATTTAACATAGATTTCAGGCGAAACGTTGCTTAGTTGTCAGTCTTTGCTTTATGCTTAACGAATGCAACTCTTTATCGCTTCGGATCACGCTGGTTTTGATTTGAAAGAAGATATCAAAAAAAACTTTCCTCAAATTAACTGGATTGATTTAGGAACACATTCCAAGGATTCAACTCCTTATCCCCAACATGCGAAAAAGCTTTGTGAAAAAATTCTTGAGCAAAAAAGAAGTTCTTCATTAACGGAGCCTCAAGGAATCTTGATTTGCGGATCAGGAGTAGGGGTTTCTATGCAAGCCAATCGTTTTAAGGAGATTCGTGCGGCTCTCTGCTGGAATGAAGAAGTTGCCAAGTTAAGCCGTCAGCACAATGCCTCAAATGTTTTGTGTTTAGGAGCCCGTTTAATAAGCGCTCAAATGGCTTGTTCTATCCTCAAGACATGGCTTGAGACTCCCTTTGAAGGTGGTCGTCATCTTGAACGAATAAAGATGATGGATCTTTAATTTTCCTTAGACGTGCGCTGACATTTAGACCTCCTCGCTGCTAGTTTATGTGCATGAGTTTCTCCGTGGATTTTGAAAAAACTTTAACCACTCATTTTAAAGAATCTCTTCCTCTTCATGATCCTGAGCTTTGGGGGTCGATGGTCAAGGAATTTGACCGTCAACGTGATCACTTGGAACTTATTGCGAGCGAAAACTATACTTCTCGCGCTGTAATCGAAGCCATGGGAAGTGTCCTTACCAATAAATATGCGGAAGGTTATCCGGGTAAAAGATACTACGGTGGTTGCGAATTTGTAGATGAAGTAGAGAATCTCGCTCGTCAAAGAGCAGCAGAGCTCTTTCGAATGGGCGATTTTGTGCCTCATGTGAACGTTCAGTCCCACGCTGGGGCTCAAGCGAATCAAGCGGTATTTTTAGCCCTTCTTCAGCCTGGTGATACATACCTTGCGTGTAGCTTAAGTCATGGAGGTCACCTCACTCATGGCTCTCCTGTGAATTTATCGGGTAAGTGGTTTAAGCCCGTGCACTATGGTGTGAAACGTGAAACAGAACGTATCGACATGGATGAAGTGCGTGATATTGCCAAAAAAGAAAAGCCTAAATTAATCATCGCAGGCTACAGTAGCTATGCGCGTGTTTTGGATTTTAAAACCTTTCGTGAAATCGCAGATGAAGTGGGTGCAAAGTTGATGGTGGATATGGCCCACTTTTCGGGCATCGTGGCGGCTAAGCAACATCCAAGTCCCTTTCCTCATGCACATGTTGTGACGACAACAACTCACAAAACTTTGCGTGGCCCTCGATCGGGGATGATTATGTGTCATCCAGAATTTGCAAAAGCGATTGATAGTGCGGTTTTTCCTGGCTTTCAGGGTGGACCATTAATGCATGTGATTGCTGGCAAGGCCGTTTGCTTTAAAGAAGCGATGACCGATGAATTTAAACTTTACATCGATCAAGTACTTTCAAACGCAAAAGCTCTTGCGGAGACTCTTGCTTCACACGGTTATCGAATGGTGAGTGGCGGGACAGATAATCATTTGTGTGTGATGGATCTGACTTCAAAAGAAGTGAGTGGTCGCGAAGCCGAAGTGGCTCTTGATCATGCGGGACTCAACGCCAATCGCAATACCATTCCTTTTGATACAAAATCCCCGCTTGTCACGAGCGGTATTCGTTTAGGCACTCCTGCTCTCACTAGCAGAGGAATGCGCGAAGCTGAGATGGTGGAAGTTGCGGGCTTTATTGATGAAGCGATTCAAAAAAGAAATGATTTAGATAAATTAGCTGCTTTAAAGAAAAAAGTAGAAGGTTTTGCGCGTACTTTTCCTCTTTACGAGGGTGCGCTTGTTCGCAATGTTTAATTTGCCTTTTAATTTTCTCAGTAGGGAGTTTTTATGAAGTGTCCGTTTTGTCGAAGCGAAGAAGGCAAGGTTTTGGATTCGCGGCCTGATCCTGAGGGAAAAAGTATTCGCCGTCGTCGTGAATGTTCAAGCTGTGGTCGAAAATGGCGTACACTCGAGCGAGTCGAAGATGAGATGCCTTTGGTGATCAAGAAAAATGCAACCTATCAGCCCTTTGACCGGGAAAAGCTTTTGGGTTCGATGAGTGTTGCTTGCGGTAAGCGTCCCGTAACTTTTGCGCAGCTTGAGAAAATCATTGCTGATATTGAATGGGATTTGTTGTCGAGTTCTGTAGGAGCTGTTGAAAGTACAGTGCTCGGAGAGAAAATTATGTCTGCACTAAAGCAAGTCGATGAGATTGCTTATATTCGTTATGCAAGTGTTTATCGTCGATTTAAAGACGCAGAAGAACTCATTTCAGAAATGCGTGGCTTGATCGATGAAGAGACTCGAGAGCCTGGTTTAAGTTCTTAAAGTTCTTAAGTTTTAATTTAGTTAAAAACTTCAGGGTTGAAAGCTGTTCCATCGAATGGAAGGAAGACTGTTTCGCCGGTTTTCTCTAATGTCTTAGATAAGAAACGATTGTCGCCTTCAATTTTTAAAGATGTGACCTTGGGGCTATTGTAAATGTTTGTAAGAATCTTTTTTGTTTCACCAGATACTTTTCCTTCAATAAATTTTTGATTGTTTATATCAATGAAACTCCATTTCACAAAAGCTTTACAGACGATTTCATCTGAATCATTGCCTAGATCCTTAGCCGTTGAGTCTTTAAGAGTTTCAGCAAATTCAACAGCTGCTTTGAAACAATTTTCAACTTTAAGCGCTTGTACATCGCCATTGTTTTTATTCTTAGCGTTTGTATAAGTTTTATTGTTTGATCTTAATAAGAGTCTTGATTCTTGACCTGCTCGATAAGTTTTAACTCCAAAGATGCTTTCTTCTTTTTTTGTGAAATCAGAAAAGAAATGGCATTGAGGAACAAGTGTACACACAAGTTCGTTGGCATTTAAAGTTTGAGCTAATAAGAGGGGAGTGATCAGAAACAATTTTTTCATCTTTCGAATCCTTTTTTATTGAGCAGCGTTGAGGAACTTTAAACTTAAGCCTTTGGGAAGTTTTGTTTCATCTTCTTCAGCCGATTTAATTTTGGGCATATCAGAAGAACCGTTTTTACCGTCTTTTGAAAATTCTCCGCTGATAATTTTTTGATAAATTTCTGCACGTGGATGATCAGCTGCAAAGGCTGCAGGTCCGAGTCCGAGAGAATCTTCAAATGTTCCATCTTTTTTCTTTCCACCGTTGCCGCCTAATCCCGCTGGTCCAGCGAGACCATGGTCGAGTATCTTTTGTGAATTGCGAGCCACCAGGCCTCCTTGGCCTCCTTTTTGGCTGCTAAAAAGTGTCATTGAAAAACTTTCAGCGTTAAGGATGATGGGGCCTGCGTTGCCGCCATTTCCACCAGAACCTGCAGGGCCAGGAAGACCCGCGGGACTTCCTCTTTCGCCGACAGTTGCTTGAGTCTCAGGCCGAAGCATTGCTTGGTTTCCGGTCATTTTCTTCCAAAGTTTTCCTGCGTCTCCTAAACTTTTCTCAGGAGCGTAGTCTTTTCCGTTTGCACCTTTTATTCCAGGAACAGAACCGTTTCCGCCAGAACCTCCGGGGCCGCCATCTTGTCCGTTGTTCAGTATGGTGAGGCTTCCTTCAATATGAGTTGCTTTTAAATGAACCAAGTTTGCAGATTTTCCGTCTGCACCTTTGACTCCAGGAAGGCCATCTTGTCCTGCTTTTTCTGGGTCCTTAGGTTTTTGTGGAGCGATGGTTGAGACAGCTTTTTCTTCAAAGCTTTTAATGACAGCTCCTTTTGCAGAAATTGTGTCGTTGGCTTCAATTAAAAGAGAGTGCCCGTTTGTGATGATGAGTGAATTATCAAGGTGAAAATTTTGAGCCGCTTTGATGATCAGAGATGTTTGAAGAATGTATTTGAAGCCTTCTGGAATGCTTTTATCTTCAATTCTTGTGAGGGCCTGTGGCTCATTGTCGCTTAAGCGTTTGATACCCATGTTTTTTGCAAAGACTTCAATTGTTAAAGGGGCTGCGTTTATTGAGCTTGCAGCTTGTAGGAGAGGCGCTTGTGTGAGGAAAAGAGAGTAAACAAGGTAACTTTTGATGATATTAATAAGAGGCTTGTTTTTAAGCATGGGGCATATTAACGATTATAACGCGCTAAGTCAATAGTTTAGGGTGTAACGGACGGGCTTTTTTTAGTTTTGCTCATAATGGAATTAATGATCTCTGATTGAGTTTCCAGGATCTGTTTTAATTGAAAAGGAACCTCATCTTTGAGCGAGAGGGAGTGTTCGTAATCCGCTTTTACATCGTTCACGATACTGAGGATTTGAATTATAGCTTGGCCATTCAAGTCGGCTTTCCAAGTGAGAATTCCTTGAAGGGGGTAAATCGTCGCATTTGCTTGGCCTTCTTGATTCTTTTTGTGATCAATAAGATTTACTCGAAAGGGAATATGAAAAACTTCTGCGTTTCGAGATGTCGAAGTTTTAATCACTTCTTGATTGATGTTGTTTGAATCGATTGAGAAATCACTCAGGGTTCGAATGTTATGTTGAGATCGATCTTTTGAGAATTCTAAACTTTTAAATTCAGGAATAACTTTCCATTCGGATTTTTTTTCTAGAGTGGTTCTTTTTTGGATTGGTTGAGTTGTAAGAGGCAGGGGGCCTTGAGCGAAAGTTTTGAAAGAAAAGAAAATTAAGAACAAATTGATTGTTGATTTAATGTTCAGTCTTTTCAGAATCATCATCGCGTCAAACACTACACTGAGTAGTAATTTGTCTCAATGTGCGGATTAACTTTGTTTAAAAGAAACTTTTAAAAATTTTCTCTTACCAGCTTTAATGGTGATTTCTTTTTTTCCTTCAATCACAAATGCGGTGTCGATAATTTTTTCACCATCCACTTGCACTCCACCTTGAACAATTAATCGACGAGCTTCAGAGAGTGAAGTTGCAAGATTTTGTTCTGCGAGAAGTTTTGTAAGAGGAATTTGTTTTGAATTGATGATCACTTCGGGAATGTTATCGGGAACAAGTTTACGAGAAAAAACGGCATCGAATTTTTCTGCCACTTCTTTTGCTGTATCGGAATCGTAAAAACGATCGACTAAAATTCCACCCAAACGTGCTTTAGATTCACGGGGGTGAAGTTCTTTGATCATCTTTAAGTCTTCACTCGTAAGAAGTTCGTAGTAACGATACATCAACTTGTCGCTGATGCTCATGATTTTGCCAAAAATTTCCTCTGGTTTTTCATTGAGGCCTATGTAGTTGTTTAAAGATTTACTCATCTTTTGAACACCATCGGTTCCTTCGAGTAAGGGCATAAAGACGGCAACTTGTGGTTCTTGACCATAAGCCTTTTGGTATTCACGTCCTAAAAGAACGTTGAATTTTTGATCGCTTCCACCAAGTTCTACGTCTGCACGAAGTTGAACCGAATCAAAAGCTTGCATGATAGGGTAAAGAAATTCATGAAGTGCGATCGCGTGACCTTCTTTGTATCGCTTTTGAAAATCATCGCGTTCAAGCATACGAGCAACAGTCATCATGCTTGTTAATTTAAGAACGTCTTGAATCTTTAAGTTGTCTGTCCATTGAGAGTTAAAAACAATTTGAGTTTTGGAGGGATTGAGAATTTTTAAAACTTGATCGGAATAAGTTTTTGCATTTTTTAAAACCTCTTCGCGCGTGAGATTCTTGCGCGTTTCGGATCGACCTGTCGGATCTCCAATTTGTGCTGTGAAATCTCCGATCAAGAAAAGAACTTGGTGTCCAAGATCTTGAAAAGTGCGAAGTTTTTCGAGAATGACAGTGTGACCTAAATGCAAATCTGCAGTGGAAGGATCCACTCCTAATTTGATACGTAAAGGTTTAGAATTACGAATGGAGCTTTTAAGTTTTGCAAGCAATTCGGCTTCGGGAATAATTTCGAGCGAGCCTCTCTTGATCACTTCTAATTGTTTGAGGGCTTGTTCTTCACTTTGCTTGTCTAATTCTTGAATTGTCATAAAAAGATGTCCTCTCAAATTTTATCTTATTTTCAGTCGCTTTTCATTTCTCAAGTTTTTTTTACACAGATGGGAAGCGAGGAATGCGTAATCGCTCTATTTTTGTAGCTTTTCCATTGTTGTCGTCCAGATCTATGACGACTCCACAAAGAAAGGGATCGTGTTCAGCAGGTTCAAACTTTTGATGCTTCCTGTAGATGTAGCGATCGAGAATGATTTGTTTTTGGACTCCAATGACTGAGTCATAAGGCCCTGTCATGCCCACATCTGTAATCGCTGCTGTTCCTTTGGGAAGAACGCGTTCATCGGCAGTTTGAACGTGAGTGTGTGTGCCCACAATCGCGCTGACGCGACCATCAAGATGCCAGCCCATCGCAACTTTTTCTGAAGAAGCTTCTGCGTGAAAATCGACAAAAATAAAAGGAGTTTTTACCTCGCTCAATAGATCGTCCATCATTCGAAAAGGACAATTGAGAGGCTCCATGAAAGTTCTTCCTTGCATGTTGATGACAGAAAGACTTCGGCCATCTTTAAGAGGAAAGTTTATGATTCCTTTACCGGGAAGTTCTGCAGGATAATTTGCAGGTCGAACTACATAGGGTTCTTCATCGAGAATCACATGACCATCTTTTTTATCAAAGCTGTGATTTCCACCTGTCACAACATCTACACCTGCTTGAACAATTTCCAAGTAGGTTTTGGGAGTCATGCCGGTTCCACCTGCCATGTTCTCAGCATTTGCGATGACGACATCAGGAGAATATTTTGATTTGAGTCCTGGAAGAAAATCTTTCACCATTTTTCTTCCGGCTTCTCCAAAGATGTCGCCAATAAATAAAATTCTCACGAGCAAAGCTTATATGAATGGAGCTTTATTTAGCAACAGATACCGCTCTTGTTTCGCGGATAACTGTGACTTTAATTTGACCAGGATACGTCATATCTTGCTCAATCTTCTTTGCGATTTCGCGAGAGAGAATCACGGCTTGTTCGTCGTTGATTTTGCTATTTTCCACCATTACGCGAACTTCACGACCCGCAGCCACAGCAAAAGTGCGCTCAACACCTGGATGAGCGTTTGCAATGCGTTCGAGATCTTCGATACGGCGAACATAGTTTTCAAGTTGCTCACGACGAGCTCCTGGGCGAGCGCCACTGATGGCGTCTGATCCAATCACCAAGAAGTCGAGCCAGTTTTCAGGCTTAACGTCTTCGTGGTGAGCGCGAATCGCATGAACGATTTCGGGGCTTTCGCCGTATTTTTCGCAAAGGTCAGCGCCAATCACTGCGTGAGATCCGTCGACTTCGTGAGTGAGGGCTTTTCCAATATCGTGTAAGAGTCCTGCGCGACGAGCTTGTTTCACGTCGAGGCCGAGTTCAGCAGCCATTAAGCCGCAAAGATGTCCGGTTTCAATGACGTGATAATATTGGTTTTGGCTATAGCTAAAACGAAACTGAAGTTGGCCCACAAGCTTGATGAGTTCAGGGTGCATTCCAATCAAATTTAATTCGAGGAGAGCTTTTTCTCCGTAATCTTTGATTTGTTTGTTCACTCCACCTTTTACTTTTTCAACGATTTCTTCGATGCGGGTAGGGTGTACACGACCATCGGCGATCAATTGTTCGAGAACAGCCTTTCCGATGAAGCGTCGAACAGGATCAAAGCAACTTACGATCACTGTTTCAGGAGTGTCGTCGATAATGAGATCGCAACCTGTTGCGGCTTCAATCGCGCGGATATTGCGTCCTTCGCGACCAATGAGTTTACCCTTCATTTCGTCGCTGGGAAGATTCACGGATGAAGTTGTGCGATCGGGAATGTAGTCACTCGCGTACCTTGAGATTGCGATAGAGATCACTCTTTTAGAAAGCTTTTCCGCATCTTCACGAGCGGTTTCTTCGATAGCGCGAATCATTTTGCTACTTGCGATTTTGGCATCTTCTTCGATGCTTTTGATAAGAGAATCTTTTGCTTCTTTTTGAGTTAATCCTGCAACTTTTTCAAGTTCCGTTCTGATTTTTTCGAGTTCAGTACGGTAATGTTCTTCAGCTTGTTGAGCGGCTTTTGCTAAACGCTCTTGTTCTTTGGCAGCCTTTTGAGCACGTTCGTTAGCGATTTCTGTTTTTTCTTTTGATTCACGAAGTTCTTGCTGCTCGCGTTTAAGATCTCTTTCGATATCTTTTGCTTTTTGATTCGCTCGACGAGTTTCTTCGGCTTGTGCCTCTACAGATTTTTCGTATTTCTTTCGAGCTTGCTCGACTGCTTCGCGAGAACGTCTTTCAGTTTCGCGTTTGGAATCTTCAGATTTGTTACGAGCTTCTCGCAACATTTCATCAGCACGAACTTTTGCTTTTTGGATGATTTGATTTTTTTGAATTTTAAAGAGAACGACAGATAGGGTTAATCCTACTGCGAGGCCCCCTAGGACAAATAATACAAGGCTCATTGTAAAACCTCACTTCTAATTTTGATTAGTTCTTTTTCGGTCAGAACGTAATTCACTTTTTTATCGCCTTCATGGAAATACTCTTCGGGCAATTCATCGAAGAGGCAGTTGGAATGGATGACTGCGCAAACGTTACTCTTGGGGTGTTCTGCGATGTATCGATCGTAAAATCCACCTCCGCGCCCTAAACGATTTCCGAAAATATCGCATGCAAGAGCGGGAACGAGTAATAAGTCAGCAAGTTCTTCTTTTTCCTTGCTCTCGAGAACAAGGGTGCTCAAGGGACCATTCTTGATTTGAGCACTGTTAAAGGGGTGAAAGCTTAAGCGATCACCGATGATCGAGGGGCCTAAAATTTTGAGGCCCGCATATCCCTTTTGTTTTAAATAAAATGGAATTTCAACATGAATGTCGTGAGCTTCGCCCCATTCGCTTTTTGAGAAAAAAAGCGCGAGAGAGCGAGGCTTGACCTCATCCATCAAATTCGCAAAGGGACGGTTGGGGATTGACCAAGAATCTAAACTTTTAGCTTCTTTCCAAAGTGCTTGGCGAAATTCTTCAAGATCAAAATCCTTGTAGGAGGACTCTTCGAGAACCCTCACTTCAATCTCCTTCCCCGTATTATGGGGTTTTGGTTTCATATAAATTTAACGAGTCATGAGTCGTTTGGTTTTCTTGTGAAAAACTAAACTAGGTCGCTCAATTCGGCTTCGACTCGGTCTAAAAGCCCTTCTGAACACTCGAGAACTTTCTTTTTCAAACTCTTGAGACGCTCACGTTCCTTAAGGAGCTCTTCCCCGAGTGTGTAGGCTACGAGGACCGCCAGCTGATGTGACGAAATACCTTTTACCTTTGAAGAATACTCCTCAAAGCGCGCTTCTACGAGATCTCGAGTTTGCCGAAGGAGTGCAGGAGTGGCGTCGGTTTTGACTTTAATAGACAAACCGCCCAGCGAAAGCTCTGTCACTTTACTTTGGCCTCTTGGAAGCAAATCTTGCCCCTCAGACCATTTATCAGCTTCGGCAGACATAATTTAAATATGTCACAGCTTTCCCTGAATTGCACCTTATTCTGCTTGGAAAGCGCATTGACGATGCGCGTCTTTATGTAGGTGTTTATAAAATCAATTCAATCCGACCATGGATTCTGAAAAGTTTTTGGGATCAAAAGACATCATGTCTTCTTCACCTTCGCCTACACCAACTTTGAAAATAGGAAGTTTTAAATCTTGAATGAGGGGAATGACAGCGCCCCCTTTGGCGGAGCCATCGAGTTTTGTCAGGATAAGGCCGGTAAGACCGAGTTCAAGAAATTTCTTGCCTTGGCTCAACATGTTTTGTCCGGTGTTGGCGTCCAAAACTAAAATTGTGTCATGAGGAGAGCCTGGTAAGGCTTTTTCTAAAACACGTTTATTTTTGTTGAGGTTTTCCATCAGCTGATCGTTGTTGTGCAATCTTCCAGCAGAATCACAAATGACAAAATCAACGTTTTTTGCGATTCCCGATTTGATGGCGTCAAAAAGGACTGAAGAGGAATCAGCTGTGTCTCCGCCCGCAATACAGGGGATGTCGAGTCTTTCTGCCCAAGCTTTGAGTTGATCAGCAGCAGCTGCACGGAATGTATCGCCTGCAGCTAACAAAACACTGTGTCCACGTTGTTTTAATTCACGAGCAATTTTGGCAATGCTTGTGGTTTTTCCTACGCCATTCACTCCAACAAAAAGAATCACGTGAGGACTCTGTTTTTTTTGTGGCCAATTCTCCTGATGGGTAAAGACCGAGGAAATTTCGCGCGCTAAATCTGCTTGAAGGTCTCCCCATTCTTTGGAGAAATCAATTTTATCGAGAAGAGTTTGTGAGGCTTTAAATCCAACATCCGCACCCAAGAGTGCTTCTTCAAGTTGTGATCGATTGATGCGCGCTTCTTTGGAACCAAAACTAAACCAACGATCACGAGTTTTTTGAAGAACTTTTTGCCAAGGCGAAGCTTTCGGCAAGGAGCTTTCTTGAGGAATCTCTTTGTTTTTTTTATTTCTGTATTTTTCAATAACTGAAATACAAAGAACAATAACAATTAAGATTAAAGCAAAGATAAGTCGTCTGTCAGTAGGGTTGTTCATATATGAATAGCGTGGCCAAGAGCTGCCATCGCGGCTTCTTTCATGGCTTCTGTGAGTGTGGGGTGAGGATGACAAGCATGGGCCATGTCTTCAAGAGTCATGCGTTTATTCATGGCAATCACGGCTTCTCCGATAAGTGTTGAAGCTTGCGCGCCCATGATGTGCACACCTAAAATCTTGTGTGTATGTGAATGTGCGAGGATTTTTATTTTTCCACCGAGTTTTCCCATAGCAATCGCTCGACCATTGGCAAGATAAGGAAAAGATCCTTTGATGTAAGAAACGTTTTTGAGTTTTAGTTCTTCTTCGGTAAATCCGATAGAAGCCACTTCTGGATCTGTGTAGATGACTCCTGGAATAAGAGCGTAATCAATCTGGCCGGCTTTTCCCGCTAACTGTTCTGCTAAAAGAACTCCTTCTTCCTCTGCTTTGTGAGCAAGCATTGCTCCACCAATTAAATCTCCAATTGCATAAACATTTTTAATATTTGTTTCAAAACGATCGTTTACAGGAACAAAACCACGAACGTCTTTTGTGACGCCCGCGTCTTCAAGTCCAAGTCCTTCGGTAAAAGGAGTGCGTCCAACACTCACCAAAACATGGCTACCTTCGATTGTTTCTTTGGCTCCGTCTTTTGTTTCAACTGTTAAGAGAGCTTTTCCTTTTTTATTTTCATAAGCTGTGCATTTTGTGCCAAGTTTAAATTGTAATCCTTGAGCTTCGAGCGTTTTTTTAAAGTCTCTTACGATTTCTTGATCCATCGTCGGGAGAAGTGAATCCATAAATTCTATGACTGTTACTTTTGAGCCCAAGCGCGCCCATACGCTTCCCATTTCAAGTCCGATATATCCACCCCCAACAACAAGTAGGTGAGAGGGAACTTCTTCGAAGTTGAGCGCACCCGTAGATGTGACCACTGTTTTTTCATCAACTTTAAGAAAAGGAATTTGTGTCGGTGCTGAGCCAGTTGCGAGAATGACGTTTTTCGCTTCGATTGTTTTTAAGCTTCCGTTGAGATCGATTTGAATTTTTTGAAGAGCTCCGTCTGCTTTGAGTAGTTTTCCTTTGCCTTCAATACGAGTGACTTTATTTTTTTTGAAAAGCATGTCGATACCGCCTGTAAGACGTTCAACAACTTTGTTTTTTCTCTCTATCATTTTTTTGAGATCAAGTTTGGGTTTCTCAATCTGAATTCCGTGATCTTTCATGTGAGAAAGTTCAAAGAATTTTTCACTTGAATCGAGAAGGGCTTTGGAAGGAATACATCCCACGTTTAAGCAAACGCCGCCTAATGTTTTGCGGCTTTCAATACACGCAACTTTTAAACCTAACTGAGACGCACGAATGGCGCTCACGTATCCACCAGGCCCCGCACCAATGACAACAAGATCAAATGATTCCATCGCGCATTAAATTAGCATAAGTGGGGACAATGTCTAAACTTAGAAAATTAAATTTAGAAATCTAAATTTAATTCAGTGGGGTTTTCGAGTCGTTTTTTGATGTTCACCAAGAAGCTTACAGCCTCTTTGCCATCTACGATCCTATGATCGTAAGAAAGGGCGAGATACATCATAGGACGAATCTCAATTTTATCGTTCACAACAATCGGACGCTTAACGATATTGTGCATGCCCAAAATTCCACTTTGAGGGGGGTTCAAAATGGGGGTTGAAAGAAGGCTTCCGTATACTCCACCATTTGAAATAGTGAAGGTTCCGCTACTCATGTCATCGATGCTGAGTTTGTTGTTTTTTGCCTTATCTGCAAAAGCCGCGATGCTTTGCTCGATTTGCGCAAAGCTGAGTTTGTCTGCATTGCGAAGAACAGGGACAACGAGTCCGCGATCCGTTCCCACGGCCACTCCCATGTTCACAAAATCTCGCAAGATCATGTCCGTGCCATCAATAGAGGCATTTAAAAGAGGTTGATCTTTAAGAGCTAAACAACAAGCGCGAGTGAAAAAAGACATGTAGCCAAGACCGACTCCATTTTTTTTCTTAAAATCATCTTTGTGTTTTGCTCGAAGTTCGCCCACTTGAGTGAGGTCAACTTCGTTAAAAGTTGTGAGAATCGCAAATTCATTTTGAGCTCGAACAAGGTTTTCAGCAATCTTCAAGCGCAAGCGTGAAAGTGCTTTACGTGTTTCACCAGGAATAAGTTTTTCAGGCACATGAGTTGCGGCAGGGCTTCTTGGAGTCGAAGGACTGTTGCTCACAGAAGGAGCAGTTGTTGAAACTTCTGCTAAGAAGGAATCTTTGTCTTTGCGAATGGTTCCAGATGGAGAAGCGCTTCCGTTTGATAGAGCAGGTGAGGGCGCTGCTTTTGCAGATGCTGATGGAGTGCTTGAGCTTGCAGAGGCTGCTCCTGCTTCAACTTTTACAGAGGTATCGATTTTTCCTATCACGCTTCCAACAAGAACTGTTTCTTCGGCAGCTTTTGTGATCTCAAGTTTACCAGAAAAAGGAGCGGCAACTTCGACGCTTGCTTTATCAGTTTCGATTTCCAGAAGAACTTCACCCGATCTTACTAGATCTCCAGAGCCTTTTTTCCAGCTAAGGATTCTTACTTCTTTGATGCTTTCTCCAACTTGAGGGGCAAGGACTGATTCGAAACTCATAATCTTCTTTTAAAACTCCCGACTACTTTTTGGCAAATGCCATTTCCATAATTGCAGCTTGATTTTTTTGGTGAACTTTCGTACTTCCCACGGCAGGAGCGGCAGCAGCTTTGCGTCCGACGTATGAAATTTCAATTTTTCGACCAATCTTTGCTTCGAGCTCCGCTGCAAAGTCGCTTCCAGAAGCGCCCGTCCATTCCATATAAACAAATGGCCATGCTCCTTGGTTTTGAGCTTCTTCTTGGGCCCATCGAACGTGTTTGAGCTTGGGCATGGTTGAGAAGAGCGAGGTGAATTCTTTATGCGGAAGAGGGTAGAACTGCTCAAGTCTGAAAAGAGGAGTCTTGAGATTGTTCTTTTGTCTGTGTTCTAAGAGATCGTAATAAACTTTTCCGGAGCAAAGAATGATTTCTTCAGCGTTTTTGTAATCAAATTCTGTTTCTGGAATAATTTTTTGGAAGTTACCTTCACTCAAAATTTTCATATCCGAAAAACTTGGAGTGTAACGAAGGAGACTCTTTGGAGTCATGATCACAAGAGGTTTTCGGTACGAGCGTTTGAGTTGGCGTCTCAGTGCGTGGAACAAATTTCCAGGCGTGCTTAAGTTACAAACAGTGAGATTTCTTTCTGCACATAATTGTAAGAAGCGTTCTAGGCGTGCTGAGGAGTGCTCAGGGCCTTGTCCTTCTTGTCCGTGTGGAAGATAAAGTACCAATCCACTTGCGCGTTGCCATTTGATTTCACTAGATGAAATGAATTGGTCAATGATCACTTGAGCGCCATTTGCAAAATCACCAAATTGCGCTTCCCAAATAGTCAGGCTTGTTGGATCAGAAAGGGAGCATCCATATTCAAAGGCCATGACAGCTGTTTCAGAAAGTGTGCTGTTGATGACTGTAAAAGGAGCTTGTTGAGGAGAGAGGTTTTTAAGAGGGCAGTGCTTCTTGCCTGTATTTGCATCACTCAAAACAGAGTGACGGTGAGTGAAGGTTCCGCGTTGAGCATCTTGCCCGCTTAAGCGCACAGCGTGTCCTTCAAGAAGGAGCGATCCAAAAGCTAAAGCTTCACAGGTTGCCCAATCGAGATTTTTTCCGTTCTCTAGGCTTTGCTTTCGAGTTTCCATGAACTTGGCTACTTTAGGGTTTGGCGTAAAGTTTTGTGGGATTTCTGAAATTTTTTCTGAAATTTCTTTGAGTTTCTTTTCGTTTACAAAAGTATAGTAACCAAAAGATGTTTCTTCACCTTTTTTAAGAGGTTTCCAGTTGGTCCATTTTCCTTCAAAAGCAGACGCATGTGGAGTGAGATTGTCTTTGCGCTCAATTTCTTGTTCGTTCTCAAAATGTTTTTCTATGTCTAATTTTATTTTTTCAAGATCAACTGAGTTAAGGATGCCCGCATCTATTAATCTCTGAGCGTAAATCGATCGAGGAGTCGCATGACTTTTGATTGCGCTATAGAGAAGGGGTTGTGTGAAATTAGGTTCGTCCCCTTCGTTGTGGCCATGTCTTCTGTAGCAAATGATGTCGATGAAAACGCTTTCGCCAAAGCGACTGCGGTATTCGGCAGCGAGTTTAGCCACCCATACGAGAGCTTCAGGATCATCACCGTTCACATGAAAGACGGGCGCTTCTAACATTTTTGCAATGTCTGTTGCGTAAGTTGTAGAGCGAGCTTCAGAGGGGCTTGTGGTGAATCCCACTTGGTTATTGATGACGATGTGGATAGATCCACCTGTGTTGTAGCCTTCAACTTTTGAAAAGTTAATGCTTTCATACACAACACCTTGTCCTGCAATAGAGGCATCACCATGAATGATGATGGGCATAACTTTGCGCTGACGTTCGTTAGCTGCGTAGCCTTGTTGTTTTGTGTAAGCAACGCCTTCGACAACAGGTCCTACGAATTCAAGGTGACTTGGGTTGTAGGCAAGAGAAAGGTGTACCGCTTTGTTTGATTTTGTGACAATGTCTGCGGAATAACCTTTGTGGTATTTGACGTCTCCGGATCCGAGCATTGTTGATTTATCATAGTTGTCGTCGAATTCCGAAAAAATATAACGAGCCTTTTTTTGAAAAATATTCGTGAGGACATTTAATCGTCCTCGGTGGGCCATTCCCACGACAGCTTCTTCGCTTCCAAATTGAGCGGCTTCGTTAATGAGTTCGTCCAAGAAAGGAATGAGGCCTTCGCCGCCTTCGAGTGAAAATCTTTTTTGAGCCACGTATCGAGTGTGAAGATAATTCTCAAACCCTTCGGTTTGAGCAATTCTCTTAAGAAGAGCTCTGCGTTCGTCGTCATTGAGACGAACTTTGTTTTGGGTCTCTTCCATTTTTTTGCTGAGCCAGTCGCGAGGTTCTTGTCTTTGAAGGTGGGTAAATTCCGCACCAATACTTCGACAGTAAGTTTCTTGTAACTGGAGAATGATTTCTTTGAGAGTTGCGTTTCTGAGTCCGATTGTTTGACCCGCATCGAAGACTTCGTTCAAGTTTTCTTCGCTTAAGCCAAAACGAGAAAGTTTGAGAAGAGGATGTTCCTCGGGAGCCTCGAAAAGAGGATTCGTGTGAGCCATTAAGTGGCCAGCGTTTCGATAGGCGGCGATAAGTTCCCCGACTTTTGATTCGAGATAGAATTTTGACAGGGCTTCGTGCGGTACTCCTTCTTGAAGGGTTTTTCCAAACTCGACACCTTCAAAAAAGTGCTGCCAGCTGGGTTCAACCTTATCAGGGTTGGCCTCAAACTCTTCCCACATAGCATCTAAGTATTCGAGATTGCTAGGATTAATGTAATTTCGCTTTTTCACGCGTAAAGATCACTTTAAACCAGCTTTGGGAAGACTATCAACTCAAAGAAGGCGCATTTTTTACCGATAGATATCATGAGTGTATTTGAGCGTTTTGCCCTTTTTTCAGAGCTTTGGGGCTTTATTTTTATTTTTCCAGATATCTCTCGGGTATGGAAATGTTTCTCCAGAACATAATCAGCAGGTAGTAAATAGGGTAGTTGAAGCAGTGTTCGGAAAAGAATCTCCTGTAGCCCAATCGCTCATTATTGGATCCGAATCTCAACAAAGTTTCAAGTCCTTGAACAAAGAGTTCGAAGTATTGGTAAAAGATTCAATCGATAAAGATAGAAGTTGTAAAAAGGTTGTGACAGGTAATGGGGGCGAGAGAAGCTTCAAGGAAATGAAGGATGAGGGAAATATTTCAAGCACCAATAAATATTTAAAAATTAAAGATTATCCCGGATTTATGGCTCGAAACTTTTTAAACATGCTTTGTCAAAGCAGGAATTCATCTGCCAATGGTGAGATAAAAAATAACCTCACTCATTTTAAAGAGGTCCATCCTTTTCAAAGAGCAGTCTTAAATCCTTACAAAAAAAAAGTGAATAATATAGAGAGTGAGGTTTCTGGGCCAGACGCCTTAACTGCTAAAAAATTTAGGGATCCTTTAGATAACTTTCCAGAGCTTTCCACCTTGAATCTTAAAGAAAATGGAATTCACAATCTTATCTATGGACAGGCTTTAGTTTACTCTCTAGTGATAAGAGAAAGTAACTCTACTATTTTAATGTTGGATCCAGAAAAATTGAATAAATTCTTGAACGGAATTGATCGTGATGCGGCTTTTCAACAAAAAGTTGGATTGTGTCATCAATCAGCTGATTCAATGTTGCCAAGCACACTGAGTCCTTTTGCCTTAGAGTTGCTGAATAAATATATTAAAAAAGTAAAATATTTGATGAATGATACAAGGCCTCAAAGCGTCCAAAGACTTAATAGCTTTTGTGGTCTCTCAAACTTTGAAGAAACATATAATCAAAAAAAGAAGGACCCTCGAGAAGCTCTTCAATCAATTTTATTTTCAACTATTGAATATAAAAAGAAAGGTTCAAATAAAAAGGAATTGCTTACATGCGACGAAATTATTGATGATGGAGTTAGAAGTTATGATGATATAAAGAATGTAAATATACATAGTTGTTATATGGCCCTCCAAGAATTCTGTCCTAACTTCAGTGTCGCTCATGCAAATCTAGTAGTGAGAGGTAATTGTCGTAACAATGGTCCTTTGCAAAACGTAGGAAAGGGTGTGAGGCCAGCCTGTCATAAGCTTTTTTACGATATATATCAGCGATTTTTAAGAGGAGATGACATATGCGAATTAGCAGAGAATTTTTCTATGCCCTAGCGATACTTTTTATAATTTTTTCTTCTTCAGGGGGCGAAGCTAATGAAATCAAAAAAAACGAACCAGGAAATGTTTTTAAGGAAAGAAAATTAGCAAAAACTGAAACTGAAGTGAATTCATTAATGTGTGATCCAAATTTTATTGGGGCGATAGAGGCGTCCCTTTTAAGGTTGGCCCGTGAAAATCTAACTCAGTTGACTGTAAATTGGAAGAGGGGGCTAGTTTATGAGTTAGAGCCCCATTCTTTTGATGTAAGTTTAAAAAGTCAAAGTGGAGAGTTAGTAGAAGTAATTCCAGAAAAAAACTTTCTTTCAACATCCTTAAGGGAAGAAAGTAGGTACATCGAAAAAGTTGCTTATAAAAAGATAACTCAAAATAGGGGTTTCGTTTTTCAAAATAAAAAAAGTTTCGAATTTCACGGTTCTTTTAATGAATCAGGAAAGATGGTTGATGTTTATAAGTGGAATCTTGAGCAGGGTGGACAGGTCTATTCTTATGGATTGGTTGCTCCGGCTTTGAATAATAGAGATATAAGCAATATTTACCGTCCCCTGGTTTCCCATTGCTCAGAAGAAAAAGTGTCTGAGTTCAAAGAAAAGTTTAAGCCTCTTCGTTTTTTGTGGTCTTCGGCTGGAGGTCTTTCAGGTGAGAAAGGTACGATGCTTTTTAAACTCCTTCGCGACGTCCTCCCAGAAGCGCCAAAATAACGACCGGTCTTTGGCTAAAATTTTTTTATTTCAAGATTTTGACGCCCTTCTTTTTTCATTTCTGTTGAAATAAAGAGAGTGGGGGATCGTGTGAAAAAAAGTCTCTTAGTTGCTTTGGTTTCAAGCCAATTCTTAATTCATGGATCATTTGCTTCCTTGGGTGTGGAACTTGAAGGCACTCTGGCTGCCTGTAAATATGGAGAGAATAGATCTTCCTTACCCTTTTCTGATCTTAAAAGTGGTGAAACACGTAGCGCAGAAAGTGCCTTAAATAAAAAGTGGAATAAATATCCTTCTGACGAAATTAATTTTAATTCCTTTAAAGATGCACCCGACCGCTATGAATATCGGAGTGCTTTATGTGAAGACGCTCTCCAGAGAGCGATTCGAAAAAAGATGGGATCGTCTACTGCTTCTAATGTTTTAAAAAATCGTTGCTCGGCTCTGAATCAGGATTCTGCTTATAGAGATGAACTTAGCGGTTCTGGTAATTCATGGGTGCAAGCTCACTCGGAAGGCGCTTCTCGTACTGATTCAGAAGGATACTGGTGTGAGGGCGATAAGTCAGATTCAACTGAACTTATTCAGACAGCTTGTGCAGCGTTAAAAGCAAATCGAGATTTAAGAAATGAAGACAGTAAAGCTTATCAGGCGGCTCTCAAAAATTTAAAAAAGAATTGTTCATCACGCTCAACTCCTTCGCGCTCGTTAGCGTCTCGTGATGATCGCGATTTAGGCGATGATGATTCAGAAGACGATGATGGAGAACCTGTTTATCAAGGTCGAGAAGTTCCTCGCGCTCTTCCAGGTGATATGAATGTTCCGGTTGTTCAGAGAATCGTAAGTGTTCCTTATATGCCGCCTCGTCCTGGTTGTGGCGGTGGTGCGGCTCGTGCCTTAGTGATTAACCCCCCAGGTGGAGCTCTCTATACTTTGGCAAATGCAGCTGTGGCAGGCTTGGGTGCTGTTCTCAGTTACAAGGGCGCTCGTCACGCTGATGATTTGAGGCATAGTGTTGCTCAATCTACGATTGATGCTTACAAAGCAGTCGGTGCGGTTCCTGACCTTTATGCGGGCAGAATGTTTTGGGGCCAGGGTGGAGTCTATCCAATGGGTGGTGGACCTATCCGCGGGGGCGTTTGCGGATCGCCTCCTTTTAACACATCCTTTACGGGATGCATGGGCGGAATGCCTGGGCAGCTTCCTGTTGGCGGTGGAAATTGTCCCGGACCTAGCTGCGGTGGAATGTACGGTAACGGATTCTTCCCAGGCGGTGGATGTGGCGGTATGGGCGGTGGCGGAATGCCTGGAATGGGCGGAATGGGCGGCGGTATAATGCCTCGTCCGGGTGGTTGCGGAACTCCTTGGGGCATGGGAGCTAACCCTTATGGAGCGAATCCTTATATGAACAATCCTGCGATGATGGGTCGTCCGGGTGGTTTTATGGGACCAGTGAATCCGATGATGTTGGATCAAGAAAGACAGCGTTTGCAAGATTTAGAAAATCAAATCGCAAGACAGCGCGCTCAAATGAATCAATTAAACAGCTTAAATAATCAATTGTTGTCGATCGATCAAAACCGTAATCAATTACTCAACCGCTTACAGGGGTATAACGGATTACTTTCTAACTTGAATGGTCCTGGTGGATTCAATGGAAACCCTGGAGTCTTCAATCCATATGGTGGCGGCATGGGCGGTGGTCTTGGTGGTGGAATGCCTGGTGGAGGCATGCCTGGCGGAATGGGTCCTGGTATGGGAGCTGGAATGGGCGGCGGAATCATGGGCGGTGGTTGCCCAACGATGACTTGCTATCCAGGAAATCCAGGAGCTTATTATTCTCCTCCGATGATTGTGGGGAACTCAGGGTACGGTGGATCGGATTTTGGATTTCCAAACAGAAATAATTTTTCATTTGGAATTAATTACACAAATTCAGGCCTTTAAGATCTAGCCACTCTAAACAATTCTTTTAGGCAATAACGAAGCTTGCTCGTTTTTGAACTTGTCGCTAAAAGTATTTCTGTGAAAGTACCCGCTCGCAGCTCTTCATCTTGGCAGACACCTTTGTACCAACAGTATTGGAAATTAAAAGATGAAGTGCCTCAAACACTTTTATTTTTTCGTTTAGGAGATTTTTTTGAACTTTTTGGAGAGGACGCTGTTCAGGCCGCGCCCATTTTAGAAGTTCAGCTAACAAGTCGCGATCGGAGTGATGAGGGAATTCCTATGTGTGGCATTCCTTTTCACGCATGGGAATCTTATGCAGAAAAGATTTTAAGTCGCGGAATTAAGATTGCGATTGCCGATCAGGTAGAAGAAGCGATTGCAGCAAAAAAACTCGTTGAGCGTAAAATTACTCGAGTTTTAACTCCTGGATTACCCATTGATCCACAAAGAATTGAGGCAAAGGAGTTTCATTACTTGTGTGCCTTGTCTCCTCGAAAAAGTGATTCTCAAAGTTCGAAAAGCAAAGTTATCGAACTTTGTTTTTTAGATTTCTTGGGACGTCGTTTTTATTCCGGCGAAGTGAGTGGGGTGGAGGCTCTTTCTGAAATTTTGAACGTCACTCGTCCACGAGAGCTTATTTATTCAAGTGATTTGGACACCCGTTCAAATGAGTATCTTTTTTTAGAAAAAGAATTTTCTCAAAAAATGTCCGTTTGGAAAAACGGATCGGCACTTTCACTTTTGAGTGATTATCTGGCCTATACGCAGCGCTGGACATTAAAACAAGTAGAGGATTTTCTTCCTCACCAGGAACCTCTGTCTCAATTTTTGGGAGCTCAGTACGAGGCAAGAGTTTCGAATCAAGTCTTAGAGCAGTGGGATGTCCTTCCTCATTTGGGCCATTTGTTAGATTCTTGTGGTTCAGCTGCAGGAACAAGAGAGTTAAAGCGCTTACTTGCACATCCTCTTGCCCATGCAGGACACATTCAAGCTCGGCAAGCTTTTGTAAAGGAGCTTCCTGTTGAGGAATTACTTTCTCTCACTAAAAATATTTACGATTTAGAGCGATTAGTGGGGAGAATTTCTATTCGTGCGGCAAAAGCTGTGGAGCTTTTGCGAGTGCGTGATTCGTTGAAAGTTCTTAAATCCCTTGACGAAGTTTTTTCTCGTCCATGGTCGCAAAAATTAAAAAAATTAAGTGAGCTCGAAGGCTTTTTCCTGTGGGATGACTGTCGAGAAGTGATTCTGTCGCTCGAAAAAAGATTTTCTGCAACACTTTGCGATGCGCCTACAGCGGCACCAGATTGTCGTGATTTGATTTGCGAAGGTGTCGATTCTCGTTTTGATGAACTCAAGAATTTGTACAAAAACTTAGAGCAGTGGCTTCAAGGGTTTGAGGAAAAATTAAAAAAAGAAACAACTATCACAAATTTGAAAGTTCGTTTTAATCGGGTGAATGGATTTTATATTGAAGTGAGTAAGTCTCATTTAAGCAAAATCCCTTCTCATTTTGAGCGTCGCCAAACTTTGGTAAATGCTGAGCGTTTTACACACCCTGAGCTTAAGGCTCGAGAGGAAGAAATTCTAGGGGCTGAAGATAAGCTTGAGCGAAAAGCAAAAGAGATTATCGAAAACTTATCGGATCAATTACGATCTGAAAGTTTAGTTCTTCTCAAAGCTCTCCGTCTTGTCTCGTATGTAGATGCTTTTGCAGGAGCCGAAAGAGCGATTCAAAAACATTCTGCTCATGGACAATGGGTTTGGCCAACTTTATCTGAAGGTCGTTTTTATTTTTCCATCGAAGAGGGGCGACATCCTTTGATTGAAGCACGTGAGCGAAGTTTTGTGTCGAATTCTTTAACTCTTGGGGTGAGCAAAAAAAGAGTGCTACTCCTCACAGGTCCAAACATGGCGGGCA
>CANIGN010000016.1 GCA_947467125.1 Bacteriovoracaceae bacterium
CCTCTCGATTGAGCTCCTCTAAGCTTTGCTCCGCACTACTTTTAAGATCTGAAAAAATGGGGTCAATTTTAGGATTTGCAACACCCAGGCGATTTCCCTTAGAGGCGAACAAAGCTTCTAAATTCTGAACATGTCCAACATCCACATAAAAAAAATAGGCTTCAAAGTTTTGTGAATTTATCGTTTTCATGAATGTTGCAAACTCAAGAGGCCTTATTTTGAGCGTCACTCCTTTGGACTTAAGATCTTGAGCAAGAAGAGTTAAAAACTGAAGAGTACTCTCATCAGCAACGCAGCTTAGCTCTAGCTTAAGAGAAGAGACGCTGGATTTTGCTTCGCTCGTTTTAGTTTTTATTTGAGAAAGATTCGTTTTTTCAAAAATTTGAAAACTAGGATCCACATCCTTACCCCAAAACTTTGCAATTAAATCTGATTCAAACAAAAGAGACTGTATCTGCTTTCGAATATCTTTGTTAATTTTTTTTTCGTGGAATCCAATGTAATGCAAAACACTTGAAGGATTTCGGTAGACTCTTAAAAGAGGATTTTTTTCAAATGATAATATCCTTGTATGAGAAAAATTCTCTAATAAAAAATCTACATTTCCCGACATGAGCGCCAAGTCCCTTAGCCATGGATCGCGAAGTGTTCGGTATCGAATTTCTGAAAAAGACCTTTCCCCTTTGTAAAAAGGATTTGAAAGCAGAATCAGATCCTTAGCTTTTTGAATTTGAATTTTATAAGGACCACTCCCTATGGGGATTTTCTCATAAAGAGTTGAAGGCTCATAAATTCGAAGCATTGAACCCACTCTTTTCATAAGCTCTGGAGATGGATGATAGGTTTTTATTCTCAACTCGCGACCCACACATTCAACTGAGCTGATATCTTTCAATCGAAGACCAATCAGACTCTTACTTTTTTGGGCTTCTTTTAAGTTAACAACAATATCTTCACAGGTGAGTTTTTTTGAATTTGAATAAGTTGCTTCCTTTATCTGCAATCGCCACTCTGCAGCTAAATACTTTGCAGATTCTACCAAATCAGGCTGCATGCTCCCGTCGACTTTTTTATAAAATAAAGACTGAGAAAAAAGCTCATTTAAAGCAAAGGCATTTTTATCGAGTGACGTCAGGAGATTAAAATCTTTTATTTCATTCTCAACCCCATAAATAAGAGTTTGAGAAAAGCCAATTTTCAGAGCAGATAAAAAGACAGCAATGACTAAAATATGCTTTAATGAGGGCAATGAATTTTTTTCGAAAAGTTGGAGTGCTTTTTGGGCTATTTCTTTCATTTAACCCCTCACTTTTGTTGCAAGCTGCAACCCCAGTCTACAAAGAAGTTCTTTCAAAACAACTTGATTATATTTTTAAAGACGACAAACTTAAAAAAACAAAGATTGGCGTTTCTGTTTACTCTCTGAGTCGCAACGAAGCTCTCTATGATTTTAATTCAGGCGAAGCTCTCTCTCCGGCTTCTACGATTAAAATTCTTACTTCCTATGTGGCCCTTAAAAGACTTGGCACTGATTTTACTTTTAAAACCTACCTCCTAACTGATGGGAAAATTGAAAATGGTGTTTTAAATGGAAATCTCTACTTCAAAGGTGGAGGTGATCCAGGTCTTGTGACCGAAAGATTATATTTAATGGCTGAAGAGCTTCAACGCTGGGACATCAAAAAAGTTAAAGGGGATCTCATTGTAGATGATTCTATTTTTTCAACTCAAGGAGATGAAAATCGGATTATCGACAATGCCCTTGATCGCCCCTACAACGCACCCGTAAATGGGCTTTCCTTTAACTACAACACAACAACTGTTTACTTTAGACCTTCTTCTATCATTGGCGAAAAAATTCGTGTTTATCCTGCACCTGACACTGGATTTATGGAAATCGAAAACCGGACCAAAACTGTCAAAGGATCCCAAAACTCTCTCCAAGCAAGCAGACAAAATATCCGAGGAAAAGAAGTTTTAATTGTAAATGGAAGTCTCGGAATAAACGCTGGAGAACAAAGAAGTTATTTTAATATCGACCAAGGAGCCCTCTATGCTGGGCACGCCCTTAAGATGATGCTTCGAGAAAAAAACATTTCCCTAAGTGGATCTATCAAAAAAGGATCAACTCCTTCTCAAGCAAAGCAATTAGTTGAATTCAATAGCCAACAACTCAGAGAAATCGTTCTTCTAATGAATAAATTCTCCAATAATTTTATGGCCGATTCTCTTGTCAAAATGATTGGGATCGAGGCAAAGGGAGGAGCTGGTTCCCTTTCAAAAGGCCTCGACGTTTTACGTGAAGAAGCAACGGCTCTAGGAATTAACAAAAATGGTTTTCAAATCACATCTGGTTCCGGACTTGCTCGAGAAAACAGAATCTGTGCACAACAATTTATCGATATTTTTAAATCCGCTTACAATAACTTTACTATTTTTCCAGAACTCATGAGCTCTCTCCCAATTGCTTCTGTTGATGGAACCCTTAAAAAAAGAATGAAAGATAGCGCGGCAGCTAAAAGATTACGAGGAAAGACGGGAACGATTGCGGGAGTTTCTACCTTAGTGGGAGTTGTTCAGAGTAAAGGTGGAGAGTTACTTGCCTATGCAGTGCTTCTCAACGATCAAACAGCTGAACCTGGTTCGCTTAAACCTTGGCAAAACTATCTTGGTCAGGCACTCTCAGACTTTAATAGACAAGCTGGAGCGGAATAAAAAAGATGAGCGAAAATAAATTTATTTGGTCACCTCTCGGAGGCCTTGGTGAAGTGGGCATGAACTGCATGGTTTTTCAATTTGGAAAAACTAAAATCCCCGTTGATGCAGGAGTTGTCTTTGCAGATGACAACGATTACGGCGTTGATGCTGTTTATCCTGACTTTCGAAAATTACTCAGCCAAAACATCAAACAATGGCTGATTACACACGGACACGAAGATCATATCGGTGCCGTGCCCGCAGTTTTGCATCTTTGTAAAAACCTAAATATAGAAGCTCCACATTTTTACGCCCCCCCTCTTGCCTACGCGCTTTTAAATCAAAAACTTTCGGATTCTCGTTACACTGGAATTCAAAAATATAGAGATAATATTCACCTTGTAGAACCAGGATCGGAACTCACTTTTGATGATGTGAAAGTTAAATTTATTGAAATCAGACACAGCACCCTTGAAAGCTGCTCTCTTGCTTTTCAATGGAAAAACTTAAAAGCCATTCACTCTGCAGATTTCAAGCTGGATTATCACGAGTTTGAAGATGGAAACATTTCCCTCAATTCATTTGATATTTTTAAGGGTGAAAAAGCTGACTTTCTATTTATGGACAGTACCAATTCTGAAAGTAGCGGTCAGAGCACTTCAGAAATTGAAATCAAAGACAATCTTGAGAAAGTCATCAAAGAAACCGAAGGCCGCCTCTTTGTGACTCTTTTTTCATCCAACGTTTACCGGGTTGCACTCATTGCTCATTTAGCTGAAAAATGCGGACGAAGGGTTGTGCTCGCTGGTCGCTCGATGAGGCAAACTTATCAAGCTTCTAAGACTCTGGGACTTTTAAAAAAATGCCCTCCCTTTAATGAAACAACTCTTATCGAAGCTGAAGAGAGCGTAAATCTTGACCCACGCAAAGTTCTTGTCATTTGCAGTGGATCTCAAGGTGAATTCAGAAGTGTGCTTTCTAAAATAGCTTCTGCAAATCATCCGATTTTTAGACCCAATGAAAAAGACACTGTGTTATTTAGCAGTAAAATGATTCCCGGAAACGAGCGCACGATCATGCGCTTAATTGACGGACTTCTTCAACATGACATTCAAGTTCTATGGGGTGATAAAGCTGAAGAAAAAATTGGGGGGCCCATTCATGCCAGCGGGCATGGAAGAGCCGAAGAACTAAAAGAACTCGTTCGCTTTATCAAGCCTTCAAGAGTGATTCCCGTCCACGGAGCTCTTCATCAACTCAAAGCTACAGAAGAACTCGTAAAAGAAGTTTCCGACGAAATAAAAACTCCTATCGAAACAACCATTGCACTTAACAATTCAAAGCTTGAATTTGAATACACCGGAGATAAGTGGGATTTAGTCGATCATCACTTTGAAACTATTCCTCAAGAAAAATTTCTTCGATTTGAATACTTCGACTCTCCAAGTAGAGATTTTTTCTTAAAAAGTAGAAAATTTGCAGCTGATGGCGGTTGCCTCTCTGTTGCGATTAACCCTTTGGGGAATGTGCAAGTAGAGATGAAGGGAGTTGTTCCCGAAAACTATAATTTTACGAATGAGGTTTCTAAAGAAAAAATTATCTCAGAAATAGAAGACTTTGCTTCTCACAAAATTAAAATTCTTGAGAAAGCTGGCGACCTTCGCCCTGCCAAACTTCCTTCCGTCAAACAAGCTCTTGAAGAAGAACTGGCTCGAATGGTTAAAAAACAAACCGGAAGCCGTCCGCTAGTTTTTGTTCACTTCACTCAATGAGCTCATAATGAAAGCACTTGTTCAACGTGTTCGAGGTCGAACAGAAATTCAAATAAAAGAAGAACAAAAGAACATTCTCCACTCATTTGATGGCGTCGGTCTTGTGGTACTACTTGGATGGCTTGAAAGTGACCTTGCTCATAAAGAGCTTGAAAAAGCCGAAGACTGGATCTTATCGCGAATTTTAGGCCTCAGAATATTTGAAGATCCTAGTGGAAAGATGAATCTATCTCTCGATGATTACGCTCAAACAAATAAAATAGAATCAGGCATCCTTTGGGTTTCTCAATTTACTTTGGGAGCTGAACTCGAATCAGGCTTTCGCCCTTCTTTTACAAAAGCCATGAAGCCAGAGCTTGCAAAAGATAGGTACGAAAACTTTTGTCAAAAAGTGCGCTCAACTTCAAAACATAAAAATATTTTTGGCCAATTTGGAGCTGACATGAATTTAAGCTTTACGAATTGGGGTCCAGTCACTCTTCTTCTAGAAAAATAACTTATTTTTTTTCTTCTTCTTGAATATTAAACTCAGGAGTTTTTTGCGTTCCTTCTCGGACAAGAGACATCGTCTTTAATATTCCCCGAGCCTGTAAAAACATATAGTCACTCTCAAGGCCTGCAGAAATTCTCTGTTGAGCGCTTACAATTATAGAATTCTTTTCTTTTTCCTTTTCTTCGTTTTCAAAATGGCCTTCAAGATCTTTCTCTCGAATTGTTTTGTTATGATCCTTTATGCTTTTAAAAGTTTTCTCGTCGACATAATCCAAAGGAACATCTGGTTCTATCCCCTTGGCCTGAATCGATCTTCCAGTAGGAGTGTAATAACGAGCCACTGTAAGCTTTAATCCCGCATCATTATTCAAGGGTATGACAGATTGAACAGAGCCTTTTCCAAAAGTTCGCTGTCCTGCGACGACCCCTCTTCTGTAGTCTTGTAAGGCTCCTGCCACAATTTCACTCGCAGAGGCTGAGCTTCCATCAACCAATACGACAAGAGGAAGCTTTGTGATTCTTCTTCCTCTAAGAGCATTTTCAACTTCACGTTTTTTCTTGTCTCTCCCAATCGTATAAACGACTGGTCCCTCTTCTATGAAAAGGTTTGTGAGTTTAACAGCCTGATCTAGAAGACCTCCCGGATTACCTCGGAGATCCAAAACAATCCCTCTTAAAGATTTATTCGATTGTAAATTTTCAATGGCCTTTTCAGCATCTTTTGCTGTTTTTTCTCCAAAAGAAGTCACTCGGAGATACCCTGTGTCTTCATGAAAAAGCGTACTCTTTATAGTTGAAATTCGAATAACATTTCGAACGATACGAATTTCAATAGCTTTTCCATCGCGTTTAAAAGTAATCACAACTTTTGTTCCAGGCTTGCCCTTTAAAAGTGCCATTGCATCTTCAGTTGAAAGATCTTTGGTCATCTTAGAATCAATTCGAAAAATACGGTCTCCTGCCAAGACGCCTGCTTTAAAAGCAGGTCCATCTTCAATAGGAGCAATGACTGTCAGCGTTTTATCTTGAATCCCAAGCTCAATTCCCACTCCCCCAAACTCCCCTGAGGTATCGTCCTTGAAATCCTTGTACATTTTGGCAGGCATAAAAGCTGAATGAGGATCAAGAGTTCGCAACATTCCCCGAACAGCGCCGATGATTAATTCCTTTGAATCAACTTTATCGACATAATTTTCATCAATGAAGTGCATCACTCGTGCAAAAATTTCGAGCTCTTTATAAGGTGCCTTATCATTTTTATCTTCTGCATAAGCTTTCATGGAAAATGCACATACAAGAGTGATAAAAATATTTTTACTTAAAAAACGAGAAGACATCCTTTTCAAATTCTATCTCAAAATAAACGTCAGAATCTTGCCCAAACAGTTAAAATTACTAGCGCGTTACAGTGTTTCCGTTAGTGAAAGACATTGAATTTTCAGGGAAAAGTTTTTCAGGATCCACAGACTCACCCGATCTACGAGCTTCAAAATAAAATTTATCTAGTGCCACACCTAAAACGAGACCTCGAGGAACTTTCATTCCCACCTTAATGGTTTTAGTAGAAAGCGGATCAAGGTTTCCATAGAGAGTAATAAATTGTGGATTATGCTTCACGCCCACGACATAGCCCCTGCCCTCTACGTATTCCGACAAAACAACTTCTCCTGCATGACAAACTTGCACAAAGGTTCCAAACGTATTCGCCCACCAAAGCCCTTGAGACTTAGAGGAACTTGTTCCGAGCTCGGGGTTTAAAGCCTGACCATAGGTAAAAAGTTTAGAAAAAATTCTGGGAGATTGAAGATCGTTTTGAAGAGGAAAGTTTTGGCATGATAATGGATCAGAAGACTTGCTCGTAAATTTATTATTTTTAAATTCAATCTCTTTTAAAGCGCTTCCAAGTTTCATTTCACCTGAAAGATAATTATTTTGCTTTTGCAAATGCTCCATCTGTAAGGCTTTCATTTTGATGGAAGCCTGTAAGAGATTTTTTAGTTTTTCCCTAGACTTTGTGTTTTCTAGACCTAAAAAATCCCCAGGACCCTCAGAAGGGCCCATCTCTAATCTCATTTGTTTTTGAAGAAGAGTTTCTAAATCTTTTTTAGTTGTCGAAAGATCTTTTTCAATTCCACCCGATAAATCTTTATAGTGTTGCTCAATTGGACTCGGCTGAAGAACTCCACTCACATCGCTGGGAGAATCCACCAAAGCCTGAGGCATAGAAGAACATGGGGAAATAAAAAAAGCAGAAAATAAGACTGTGATTAAGAACGATTTTTTGAGGAGGCAATAAGTGGCCATGTTAAAAACGCCCCTACAACCGATGCGGCTGTTCCCATAAAAAGAATTTTCCATAAAGCATTCCATGAAAGCTCTTGTATAGGAGCTATCTTACCAAAAAGAATCGATGAGAGGGGGCCAAGGCCATATCTTAAAAATAAAGCTGTCATAAAAAGACCAAAAGCTGAACCCAAAATTCCCATCACAACACTTTCGATAAGAAGTGGTGTAAAAATCCAACGCTTAGAAGCTCCAATCAGAGTTAAAGTCTCAACATCATCTCGCGAAGATTCAAAAGCAATTCGCGTAATATGACTTACAAGCAAAATAACAACCACAAAAACCACTGCAAAAAGCAAATTGCTCCAACTTAGTAAAAGGCCCGAAGATCCCTTCGAGAGCTCTCCGCTCCAAAGCTCCCCACCCAAATCAATATCAATCACACCTTCCCAAGTTTTCATGCTTTCAATAGCGCTTTGAAGTTCTTTTTCAGGAACGGAGCCCTGCATCTTCACTCGATAAGTGTTGGGAAGACTTTTTTCACTCAAAGAAGAAGTCAAAGACTCTCCAAATTTGTCACGTAATATTTTGAGTGACTCTTCAGAAGAAACTTTTTGTAAAGAAGCAACCCAAGAAAATTGCTTTAACTGAGATTCAATCAAAGAGGCCTTTTCGCTTAAAAGAGAACCATCTACAAAAACACTCATCTCGCCTTCTTGTGAGCCTTTTGCAGCATGCATCAAACGCAAATTATCAGAAAGTGCCCAAAACCCTCCTAAAAGGCCTAGGCAAAAAGCAATCGCAAGCAAAGTGAGGAGATTAGAAAATGGTCGACTTTTAAAGTGATTCCAAACAATTTTTAAAATCATGCGTTACCCCAAAAATTAGGCGTCTTAAATCGTTGATCACTTGCAGGATGACTATCAGCAGGAAGTTTGCCGGATACGAGCTCTAAAACTCTTCCTCCAAAATCACGTACCAAAGTCATATCATGCGTTGCAAACAAAACAGTCGAACCTCGAGCTCTCAAATCTCTCAACATACGAACAAGTTGACGACTTGTAGGAGGATCGAGATTCCCTGTCGGTTCATCAGCCAAAATAAGCTGAGGAGCTCGAATCAAAGCACGAGCAATCGCCACACGCTGCTTTTCTCCCCCACTTAGACTCGCCACACGAGAAAAAGCGATATGGGTTAAATCCATAATCTGAAGCATTTCAGCCACTCTCTTGCGCTTTGCCTCTGAAGACAGTGACGTCCAAGTAAGCGTTAAAGCAATATTTTCTGAGACATTGAGTGAATTTAACAAACGATGATCCTGAAGAATGATTCCAATATCTCTTCTAAGGGTACGACGCGAAGAATCTCCCATCTTATGAACGGGTTGACCCATGACAAATATTTCTCCGCGACTGGGGCGCGACAATCCCATGATCATTTTTAAAAGAGTTGTTTTTCCAGAACCAGAGGCACCTGTTAAAAAAACAAATTCACCTGGATTTAAGCGCAAGTGGATGCCCGAAAGAGTCTTTGTCCCCGTATCAGAAAATTCTTTTTCAAGATCTTTGATTTCTATGACATACGGGCTCGTATTTACCTTGCTTGCGGCCATAGCTTCTATTCATTAGGATAAGTTCTGCAATTCACTATGTCCACATCAGCGAAAAAAGAACCGAGCAAAGAGGTCGCTCTAAAGCTCGTCCATGAACTCACTCAAAAATTAAATTCGTGGGCTGATGCCTATTATGCGGAGGATAATCCACTTGTTCCTGATTCGATCTATGATGAAAGCCTCAAAAAACTGAGAGAGATTGAAATTGATTATCCTGAGTTAAAACTTCCCAATAGCCCCACTCTTCGAGTGGGAGCCAAAGCCCGAGAGCAATTTCAAAAAGTTGCTCATAAAGTTCCCATGCTTTCTCTTTCCAACGTCTTCTCGATTGCAGAATTGGGCTCTTTTCTAGACCGCGCAGCTCGTCATATGGGAAGCTCGGAAGCTCCCTTTCCCCTAACTTGTGAAGAAAAAATGGATGGACTCGCTATTTCTCTGCACTACAAAAAAGGAATTTTTCAACGAGGAGCTACACGAGGCGATGGCGAAACGGGCGAAGATGTGACTGAAAATCTGCGCACAATCAGAGACATTCCCCTCAAACTCGAAGGTCACTATCCAGACGAAGTAGAAATTCGTGGAGAGGTTTATATCGAGCTCAAAGCCTTTGCGCGATTGAATGAAAAACTCCAAAAAGAAGGGAAAAAACTTTTTGCTAATCCGCGAAATGCTGCTGCTGGAAATATTCGCCGTCTTGATTCGAGCATTACCGCGAAGATGCCTCTTCGTTTTTTTGCTTATCAAATCGTAAGCACTCCATTTGATCAAAGCGAAGCTCTGAAAAAACTCTCTCAGTGGGGATTTCAAGTAAACTCTCATTGGAAAAGCTTTAGTGATCTTCACTCCATTGAAAAGGCTGTCAAGGAATACGAAGAAATTCGCAAAAACTCCAAGCGCCCCTATGAATTTGATGGTCTCGTTTTCAAAGTAGACTCGCACAAACTTCAACAAGAGCTTGGATTTGTCACAAATTCTCCAAGATGGGCCGTGGCCTACAAATTACCTGCAATTGAAATGCTCACACAAATTGAAAAAATTTCAGTGCAAGTTGGAAGAACAGGCGCACTGACTCCCGTTGCCCACCTCAAACCTGTAAACGTGGGAGGAGTCATCGTTCAACGAGCGACTCTTCACAATCTTGATCAGATTCGCGCAAAAGACATTCGATGCGGAGATACGGTTTGGATTAGAAGAGCCGGTGATGTCATACCTGAAATCATAAAAGTCGTCACAGAAGAGCGCCCTGCAAACTCAACTCCTTTCGAGATGCCCTCCACTTGCCCTGAGTGTCACGAAAAAATTATTGCCACTAAAAGCCAGCACAAATGCCCGAACACTCTTTGTCCTGCGCAGGCCCTTGAGCGCTTGAGACACTTTGCTTCTCGGGGAGCTATGGACATCGTGGGCCTTGGTGATGAGTGGATAGAAGAATTTTTTAATAATGGTCTTATTAAAAACCCCTCAGATTTTTATCAACTCAAAAACCATAAAGAAGAACTTCTTCAAAAAGAAGGTCTTGGTGAAAAATCAGTTGAAAAAATGCTCTCAGCTATTGAGAAATCAAAATCACAAAGTGCTGCACGCCTTCTTTTTGGTCTCGGAATTAACCATGTTGGTGAGCGAATTGCTCAAGACCTTCTTCAAAATGCAGGCTCTTTTTTAGACCTCACTCAAAAAAATTCTGAAGAACTCGTTACCTATTCAGGGATTGGACCAGAAATTGCTCAAAGTGTTTCACAATATTTTTCAAAGAATGAAGTCAAAAAAGAAATTCAAAAGCTTCAAGATTCGGGACTGTTAGCATTCAAAGAAAAAATTGAAATAATTTCTGGCGGGCCCTTGAGTGGAAAAACCTTTGTCATCACAGGGACTCTCTCGACCGAAAGAGGCATTATTAAGAAAAGACTAGAAAGTTTAGGTGCCAAGGTAAGTGATTCTGTAAGTAAAAAAACAAGTTATTTACTTGCCGGGGAAAATGCAGGCTCAAAACTCACAAAGGCGCGGGAACTTGGCGTTAAAATTTTATCTGAGAGTGAGTTAGAAAGTTTAATTAGTTAAGTTTATTTTTTAGCCCAATTTTTACACCAGCCCCCAGCTGTAACAGGGCCCAATGCCATCATCATTTTACATTTTCCCCAACCTTCATTGAGTGGCGAATAATGCCGGCAATTACTACAATTATTTCCTGCTTTGTAATTATTGAACTTAGAAGCATCAACTTTTGAAGCGTCTTTTTTATAACCAAATGCATTCGCAATAGAATTTGTTTCTTCAACAGGTTTAAGTCCAGGAGGCGGGGGAACTTCTTTAGCGGCAAATAAATTTCTAACAGATAAAAGCATAGGCGCTGCGACAATAAATGTTGCAAAAGAACTTATAAAAGATCGTCTTGTTATCTTACTGTTTTGATTTTCATTATTTGCCATGCCCACACTCTTACTCACTGTTTTTAAAAACTCAACTCAAATTTACGATCTTAAAATATGACTTATTTGTATAAATTAAATCCATCAGCCAGGAGTTTTTGAAAAACTAAATCTCCTGACATAGGGCCTTTTCCGGGCAACTGAGCTTTTTCAATTGTAACAAATGAATCAGCGCACTTTAAAAATGCAACAGATCCTTCAAGACCCCAGTTTTTTGAAAAAGATTTATTCACTATATTTGCTGAAAGAATTTTGACCTCAATGCGAGGCTGAGACTTTAAGTGTTCGTTTACAAAAACAATTTTTACCGTGGGCCACACAAAAAAAGCACGAACCCGATTACAACATTCTTTTGCAGACCAGGTATTTGAAAAAACCGCCTCTTCTTTTGTAATTTTAGGAGCCAAAGTCACAAGCGCTTCGTCTTGTTTTTGTGGACAAATAGCCGAAAAGTCAGATTTTAAAAAATCACTCAAAAGCTCTCCGCCCATCAGCGACAATTTTTTAAACATCACCTGTGCATTGTCATCGATTTGCGGGACATAACGCTTCTCGAGAAGAACATCCCCCGCATCTAGAGCCGCCACCATTTTTTGCAAAGACACACCCGTCTCTTTATCTCCCGCTTCTAAAGATCTTTGAACGGGAGCCGCTCCTCTCCATCGAGGAAGCAAGCTTGCATGCACATTTACCGCTGCAATTTTTGGCATATCCAAAAAAGACTGAGGAAAAATATTTCCATAGGCCACCACAACAAAATAATCAGCTAAGTTTTTTTGTAGAAACTCTACAAGAGCCAAACCTTCTTCATCGAGCTTACGTAAAGATCGAGGGGCAAAAACTTTTAAGTTTTTCTGAAGAGCCCATTCTTTAACAGGTGTGGGCAAAAGCTCATGCCCTCGACCCTTGGGCTTATCAGGCTGTGTCACAACGGCTATGACTTCAGAATTCTCAAAGCACGCTTCTAAAGAAGGAATGGAAAAATCAGGAGTTCCCCAAAAAACAACCTTTTTCTTCACTTAATCCCCTTTTGAATCACGATCTTTTTCGAGTTGCATTTTATTAAACTTCTCAAGCAAAGTTCTTCTCTTGAAAGCACTTAAATGATCAAAAAACATCACTCCATTTAAATGATCAAGCTCATGTTGAAAAGCGATCGCATTCAAACCACTTAATTCTTTTTCAAAACTTTTACCTGTGACATCTTGATAGCGAACACCAATCGTCTCTGATCTTTCGACTAATCCGTAAACCTGTGGAATCGACAAGCAACCCTCTTCGTACTCAATACTTCCCTCAAGAGAAATAATTTCTGGATTTATATAAGCAATCGGATTTTTATCGACTTTTTTTGTCTCTTCTGTGCGCTCACGCCACTCAGTATCTAAAATAAAAACTCTCTTGAGCTCCCCAACTTGGTTTGCAGCCAATCCGATTCCTTTGTACATGTACATGGTTTCAGACATGTCTTCGACAAATTCAGCAAGACTCTTTCCAAATTCAGAAACAGCTATAGCCTTTTGCCTCAAAACAGAGTCTGGATAAATAAGAACCTTTAAAACTTTTGCCATCTTCACACTCTCTATCGAATGGGAGACCCAACACGCGAAAGACGCCCAGAATCCTTCACCATTCTTATCATTCCCGGAAGCATATCCTTGAAGGCTGCAATAATAGGAGGCCCCGATGTGTAGGGGTTTACATCTCCAGGAGGAGGCGAGAACCAAATAAACAAAACTCTTCCTTTTACAAGAGAGCGATCCACAAAACCAAAAATTCTTCCGTCAGAGGAATTGTCTCGATTATCACCCATTACAAAATATTTATTCTCAGGAACAACTGTCGGACAAACTTCATTCACAAGATATCCCGACATCTCATTCATCAAATGCCCTTCAGAATCTTTCTCACCAACATTTATACAAGATTTGCTCCGAGCTTGTTTAAAATATTCGATGCCTTCTTGAAGTGACTCAAATTGCGAAGGAGGAATTCGATGTACCCAGTGAGCACTTTCTCGAGCGCCTGGAATTTCCTCACGCAACAGTTGATTGCGATCCTCTAAAACAAAGCCCTTTATATTTTCTTTTGCATCAGCATTTGTCACATTCGTTTGCACGTAGGCTTTTCCGTTTACAATGGGAACTCCACCTCGAACTTCAATTGAATCACCAGGAATTCCTATGACTCTTTTGACAAAAAACTTTCCTGCATCACGCGAATCTTGAATTGGATAATCAAAGACAACCACGTCTCCTCTTTGAGGGTCAGAAACTTTTACAAGAGAAATGTTTGTTAATGGAATTTTAAAATCATAGGCTCCACGAGCCACAAAGACATGATCTCCAACCAATAAAGTAGGCACCATGCTTTCAGAAGGAATCACATAGGGCTCTAAAATGTAGACCCTTAAAAAGACAATGAAAAGTAAAGTCCAAATAATTCCAATCAACTCATATTTCCAGTTAGTCAGAGCTGAACTTGGAGCTCGATTGCCTTTTTTTGCCATATACAATAGTTAAAGCCGAAAACATGGCAAGAGTCACCCATTTCGTGATTTTGACGAAGCTGCTAACCTAGAAAGCAGTGGGAACTCTGGGTCGTTATGTTTTAAAAGAAATTTTAAAGACCTTCATTCCTCTTTGGATTGGCCTCGCCTTTTTTCCAATGCTTGCAGAATGGCTTGCCACTGCTTTTAATCTAAACGGATCTGCAAGTGAAAGTATTCTTGCGTACGCCTATAAAATTCCTTTTTATCTACAACTTGTTTTTCCTGTTGCTTTAGTTGTGGCGACTGTTGTGGTTTTTCGAACGATGAATCGGAATCGAGAAATCGTTGCTCTTGAATCACTCGGAGTACGTTATCGCGATTTACTTCCGCCTCTTGTGATGACCGTTATTTTTGCAGGAATTCCCTTTGTCTTGATCTCTACAGAAATCGCACCCAAGGGAATGAGAGCTCATTATACAAAATTCAGTGAACTCAAGGGCAGCTCTCACTCCGACGTTGGCCAAATGAAAAAAGAAAAAATTTGGTACCGAAAAGGCGAAAACATTCTCTACAATGTCGGCTTTTATGATGCACAAAAAAAAGAATTGATCGATGTTTCTCTTTACGAATTCGACAATGACTTTCAACTCACAAAAATTACATCCGCAAAAAAAGCTCAATGGAATGATAAAAGCTGGACATTGCTCGATGCAAATATTCTTTATGTGGGAAAAGACATGCCCCAAGCCGAGCGAAAAAACTTTCCTCGATTAGAAAACAAAATTCTTGAAAAACCATCAGACCTTGTTCGCTTTGATTTTAATCCTGAAGTTCTGACTCAAGAGGAGCTCTCAGACATCATCAAGCGCTATCGCCAACTGGGGATCAATACAGATGTTTGGGAAACTACTTATTACAGCAGGTTCAGTTACTTAGCGCTTGCTCTGATTTTGATGCTTATTGCTTTACCCAAAACTCTCGTTTTTAGACGTACAAATAATCTCGCAAAAGATTTAACTTTCATCACTGTTTTTTGTTTATTTCTGTGGATTGTCTATACCCTTTGTCTCAACCTTGGAGCTGAAGGACATGTAGATCCTGCTTTTGCTGCTTGGGCGCCTGTCGTGGGATTGTTTATTTATTCGCTTTTAGGAATTGCGAATTTAAAACTTAAGGGTCAGTCAGAATAATTGATTCAGAACAATTTAATTTAACAGTTGAGCCCGGTTGACCCTGCCAAGAGATGTCTTCGATACCGTTGCTTCCTTCCGGACCTGGCGGGGTTTTCAAAAACAAACCCGCAGGGGCCGAGCTCTTTGTTAAGGTAGTCTTCTGTGAATCGCTTGGCAAGTAATGCGTTGTGTTATCAGGGAACATGGAAGCAATATTTTCTATAAAAACTCAAAAAGCTCACGAAAAGTTTTGCACTCTTTATAAGCGCACTATATAACTCTTTAAGTCCAGAATTGTTCCAGAAGTTTATCTTCACGGAGAGGTGGCAGAGCGGTTGATCGCGCCAGTCTTGAAAACTGGATTATCCGCAAGGGTAACGTGGGTTCGAATCCCACCCTCTCCGCCATAACTTAAAAAATTCAGACTCCCTCTACAGAATCCGCTAATTCAAACGCATATTCGGCTTCATCGTGAAAATCGAAACGCGATTTTTTGAGAATTTCAGAAATATTCATTGCAGCTGACTTGGTACTCGATTCACTCTTAATCCACTCTTCCACACAAGAATATCTCAAGCCCTTATCTAGTTGACCGAAAAAATGAAAAAGTGAATCTGTATTTTCATTTTGAGCATATTCTTTTTTCAAAAGTTTCCACCACAACAATCTTCCTTCAACAGAACTCATTTGAGTCAAAGCCCAAGCTAAGAGGCGTTGAATTTGAAGCTGCTCGGAGTTTAATTTTAAATCTGTTTTCACAATAAGAGTTAAAAGCTTCTTCTCAAAACTTTTATCTTGAATCCTTCCAATCACATATAAATAAGATGGCATCGACTGATGGTTCATCAACTCTCGAGAAACTTCTTCCTGAAAAAACTTTCTATACTTTGGTAAAAGCCCCAAACCCATGAGCGCATTTGCTCGTACACGAACTGTTGGATGATGAATGAATTTTTTAAAAATTTCTGCCAAGTTTTCTTTACGTAATAACGCTAAAGCCTCAAGAGAATTTGCAACAATTCGAGGGTCTTCATCCTCTAAGCCTACCATAAGAAGAGCAATCGCCTTTTCTCCAAACAGTTGACTCACTAGCAAGGCAGCGTTCAAACGAACGGATAGGCTATGAGTATCTCGTCCACTTAAACACACATTCAAAATAAAATTTGTTCCTCGATAGCTTTTGGAATTTTTAACGGCCTCCATAACAGCCATTTGAATTTCTTCTTTATCTGACTTGAATTCTTCAATAATTGTCTCCAAAGCCGCTTCATCTTCTGAATAAGCTAGACCTAATATAATTGTTTTTCTTAAAAGCTTTTTTGGGTTTTGATTTAATAGCTCCTTCATGAGCTGCGAATAACCCTTAGGTCGAAGATAAGAAAGTCCCCATGCACTCAAGATAGAAGAAACCTTGCCTCCCTTTAAGCTCTCTGTAAAAAACTTTGAAAATTTTGGAGAAAAAACATAAGCCACTCCAAACATACCCAAGGCTCCCATAAGTGTGATCCAGGGGCTGATTTGGAGTAAAAATCCTTCTGGGAAAAATCTTTGAACCATACTTAAAATTAAAAATAAAAAACCACATCCCGATAAAAAAACCACATGATGCATAAAGCGCAAACCCAAGCGCTGAAGAGGAACAAAAAAATTAAGCATAAGAACCATGTTTGGGCTGTAGATTCCGCGCTCTAAGCCTCTTGCGGAAGCACCTAAAAAGAAAAATCCTTTTTTGGATGGAATAAAGAATACAAGCAATTGAAGCAAAAACAAAAAACCACCTGCAAAACCAATTGCCTTAAAAGGAGAAAGTCGAGATCGATAAGAAAGAATTCCAAATATGGTAGAAATTAAAATCGTTAAAAGACTGCCCAAAGAATAAACTAAAAGAATATTTTTAAAAATCTCAGTCGATCCCGACGATGTGGCTTTAATCATACTTTTAACTTGAAAGTCTTGGAACTGACGAAAAATTCCCGTACTCAAAGCAAAAAGTAAAAATCCCCAAAAAACGGCTCTTGACACAGGAACAAGTAATTGAGGATCAATTGGACGATGAGTAAGCCGCACTTCTAATTGTCTTCGATGACCAAAGCGATAGGCGATAATGAATCCCCAAAAGCACGCCAAGATAAAACTCAATCCCGAAATAAAAAAAGGAGATCGAGCTTTAACGCTTGTGAGTAAGATCAGAAGAGTTGCAAGCAAAGTTCCAATTTCATAACCAATTAAATTAAAATAATAAAAACTTCCAACTTGTGCTGGATTCACATAACGATTGGATAATTCAATTTGAACCAAGCGAGAAGTTTCTGCAAAAAACTGAAGACTAAAAACCCAAAGTGCAAGAAACCCCAAATGCGTCAAGCCAACAGATGTCTTTTCAACAAAAAAAGAAATAATAGATATAAAAAAAAGAACTCCTATAAAAAGAATCACCCCGTAACGCGAGTAACGCATACGAGGACGAGGAGCATTATTAAGGCGTGGAATAAGATTACAAAAAAGAAAAGTTGCGAGAATACTCACAAGTGCAACAATTTGGGGTTGAGTCTCAGCTAGAAAAATAGCTTGAGCTGAAATGAAACTAATATTCACCAAAAGTCCTGCAATTATCGAGGCTCCAAATATCCAAACCCTGGGATCATGAATGTTAAAAAACATATTGTGCTGAATAAAAGTTTACATTCAAAAGAAAAGAATAACTATCTGCGGCTTTTCGACTTGCGATTTATAAAGCCAAAGGGCAACATGGGCCTATTCCCCAAACAGGGGATTGAGCTATGGAAAAAACATCTTCTTATTTGGTGATCTCAAGGCGATATCGCCCCCAAAAGTTTGAAGATCTTATTGGTCAAGAAGCCCTTGGCCAAACACTCAAAAATGCTGTTCTCCAAAACAGAAGCTCTCATGCGTATCTCTTTACGGGCCCCAGAGGTGTGGGCAAAACAAGTGCCGCACGAATCATGGCCAAAGCCCTTCGCTGCGAGAGCCCTGATAGAAGCAAAATTCCCTGCAACGAGTGCCCTTCCTGCCGTGAGGTTATTGATGGCAACTCCATGGATGTCATCGAGATCGACGCAGCCTCTAACACAGGCGTCGACAATATCCGCGATCTTCGCGACAGCGTTTCTTACGCAGCTGGCAGTGGAAAATATAGAATCTTCATCATCGATGAAGTTCACATGCTCTCAACAGCTGCTTTTAACGCTCTTCTTAAAACTCTCGAGGAGCCACCACCGCACGTTGTTTTTATTTTTGCCACAACCGAAATTCACAAAGTTCCTGCAACGATTCTCTCTCGTTGCCAACGCTTTGATTTTAAACGCATTTCAAACGAAAAAATTTTTTCGTGGCTCAAAGAAATTTGTAAAAACGAAAATGTCAAAGCACAAGACGATGCCCTTCACTTGATCACCGAAGAAGCCGAAGGTTGCATGCGAGATGCTCAATCTCTGCTCGATCAATCGATTGCCTTATCAGGCAGCGAATTAAACCGTGATGATCTTGAAAAAATGTTGGGCTTTATTCCTCGACAAGGATTTTTTGAGCTTATTCGCTCTCTCGTTGCACACAATCATGCTCAGGCTTTGAATTTATGTTCATCGGCTTTGTCTGGAGGAGCAGATCCTAAAATTTTGCTTTCTCGCTTGGTGAGTGTTTACAGAGATTTGAATTTTGCAAAAGTTGCCAATCAATATCTCACCACAGATCCTGACTACAAAAAATTATTACAGGAAGCGTCCGCGGGACTTTCTCTTGATGAAATTCTTGTGGGTCTTGATCAGTGTCTCTCTCTGCAATCGCATCTTAATTCAAGCATTGATGCTCAAATTGCTGTTGAAGCTCTGATCGTCAAGCTCTCTGTTCACAGAGCAGGACTGCAAGCTGAAAGCACTCAACAATACAGAAGTGCGCAGATACAAGCTCCGCCTCCTCAACCCACTCGAGCTTCTGCTCCTCAAGCTCCTATTCATTCTGCCCCTACCGCTCAAGCTCCTCGAGCTCCCGTTACTCAAACACCTTCCCCTCGCACGGGATCTCTCCTCGATACCTTTCATGATTTTTTACGCCGTGATCGCCCCGCATGGCTTCCTGTGATGAAGAGCATTCGAAGCTTTGAGCAAAAAGGCACTCGCGTGGAAGTCATCGCAGAAAATGATTTCGCAGGAAAACGCCTTGCTTCGAACGACGGACAAGCGGTTTTAAAGCAATGTTTTGGAGCTCAACTGAGCTTTGAAGTTCGCCTCGAAGGAGGCTCCAAAGAACCTAAGATTTCTCCCCAAGAATCTGCCAAGATAAAACTTAAAGAAGCCAAGGAAGATGCTGCCGTACAATCCGCACTCAAGGCTTTTAAGGGAAAAATTTCTGAAACAAAAATCGTTGAAGAAGATAGCTAGATTGAATTGCTCTAGATTTAATTCCTGAGTGCGCCTAAACTCTGATCTATGAAATTTCCTAATCAAGGTGGAATGGGCCAGCTTTTAGCCCAAGCTCAAAAAATGCAACAAGAACTCAAGGTTCTTCAAGACAAGCTTTCAAAAGAAGAATACTCCCTTGAAAGCGCTGGCGGCAGAATCAAAGTCACCGTCAACGGCAAAAATGAAGTTCTCAAACTCAGTATTTCAAAAGAACTCATGAGTGCGGACGATGCCGACATGCTGTCAGACATGGTGAAAGTTGCCATCAACCAAGCCCTTGGAACTGCTCAGAAAAAAATGTCCGATGAAATGGGCAAGATCGTTCCTCCGGGAATGGCAGGAATGTTCTAAGAACCCTCCATGCTTCCAAAGGCACTGCGATCACTCGTCTCAGAATTATCAAAGCTTCCAGGAGTGGGAGAGCGCACGGCCTTGCGCTACACTCTGCATTTGCTTCGCTCCAAAAACAAACAAGTTGAAGATTTAATCAGAAGCCTCGAAGAGGTAAATGCTGCTATTGGAACTTGTCCGAGTTGTTTTTTTTGGACCGAAGAAGCGCGTTGCCCCATCTGCGAAGACAACGGTCGAGTTTCAACAAAACTTTGCGTTGTCCGCGATGCTCCCGACGTCCTAGCTCTTGAGAAATTCAAAAAACACCCCTGGAAATACCATGTTCTTCAAGGATTGCTCTCACCACTCTCAGGTCGTGGACCCAAACAAATTCGCCTCGATGAACTCATGAAGCGCTTATCTACTGAGGGCTACCAAGAATGTATCCTCGCCTTTGACGCAACACTCGAAGGAGACGCCACGGCTCTCTACATTCGCCAACAAATGAGCGAGCTTCAGATGAATGTGAAGATTTCTCGTACAGCTCTAGGGCTACCGGCAGGATCTTCCGTTGAATATCTCGATCCCTCCACCCTTGAACATGCTCTCAATCATCGGTTTGAGCTCTCATGATTCACTTTTTTCAAGAATTAAACACTCTCTACCATCGCTCACTGGTGATTTCGCTCACCAGCCAAAGCCAAGATTCATTTTTTAACGAATGGATAAGCTTACTCTGGGACTTATCTCCCGATCAAAAAAGTTTTTACACTTTACCCTTTAAAAAAGATAAAAGCGCCACCATAAATCGCTGGGCAAGTGGCTCACTTGGAATGAGAAACAAGAGCGAACAACGCTTCCTTTCTACGAGCCTCACATTGAATGAATTCAAAACAAAGCCCAATTTAGTCGATCTAGGGGATAGCTTATTTATCGAAATTGACTGGGCTCACGCTGAAACGCAAAATCTTTTTGATTGGAATCCCCCCGCATCTTTTGCTTCAAAAAAGCTTGTTTGGTGCCTCAAAAGCGAACTCAGTGCCCAACCTAGCCTCCACGAACTGGCTTTAGACAAAAAAATGAAGGAAATAGCCCCCCAATCACTAAGAATTCTGTGGAAAGATGCTCAATTTATGCGCGATGCACTTGAATGGGTGCTAAGTTTTTAATAGCGTAGTTCTCTGATTCGCTGGTAGCTCAGTCGGTAGAGCAGGTGACTGTTAATCACCTGGTCGGGGGTTCGAGTCCCTCCCAGCGAGCCATTTTTTAGACATTCCCCCTAAATTCTAGATATAGATTTTCAATTTGAACCTTGCATCCATTCTCCTGTATTGCGATTATTATAATTGACCCATTTTATTTGGAGAAAAAATGAATTGCCTTCGATGTAAAACTAAAATGATAGTCCTTGAAAATAATTCCATAAAAATCGACGTATGCTTTGAAGGCTGCGGAGGCATTTGGTTTGATTGGATGGAACTCAAAAAAATAGATGAGTCCCATGAAGCAGATCCAGAATTTATTAAAAAACTTTCTCAATGCTCAAATAAAAAAGTGAATCTTTCAGAAAAGCTCAATTGCCCCAAATGCCCCAAACAACCCATGATTCGAAGATTCAGTTCTATAAAACGTAAAGCTGAAATCGATGAATGTCCTCAATGTGGAGGATTTTGGTTAGACGCTGGCGAGCTTGTTGCTATTCACTCCGAATACCAAAACGAAACAGAAAAAGAAGCAGCTACAAAGAAATATATCACCGATCTATTTGTTACGAGCCCTGTTGTGGCCGAGGAACATAATCAAGTTAAAGAAGAACTCGATAAAATAGATAAATTTAAAAACGCTCTCCGCTTTATCTGCCCAAGTAATTATCTTCCCGGCAAACAAAAATGGGGTGCGTTCTAGAACTACCATGCCTTCTTTCGATATAGTTTCAGAAATCAACTGGCAAGCCATGGACGATGCCATCAATCAAACGCTCAAAGAAATTATCAATCGCTTTGATTTCAAAGGAATCAAAGTTGAAATCACCATGGACCAAAAAGAAAAAATTGTAAAAATTTCTTGTAGCGAAGCATACAAGTTGGAATCGGTAAAAGATGTCTTCCATCAACGTCTTGTAAAACGTGGAGTGCCTTTGCTCGCAATTGAATACGATGAGGAAGAAGAAGCAAGCCGATCGGGTGGAAGAGTTATGGCTAAAGTTGCGGCAGGTGTTTCAAAAGATAAAGGCAAAGAGATCGTTGCCTACCTTAAACAGAACGCCAAAAAAGTTCAGGCTCAAATTCAAGACGAAAAAGTTCGAGTCAGCAGCAAAAGCCGCGACGAACTTCAAGAAACGATTGCCCTCTTAAAAACTCAAGAATCCAAATTTGCAATTCCTCTTCAGTTTAACAACTTTCGAGAGTGATTTTTTCACTGACTCACGCGCTATTCATTGATACTTCATTGGAGTGTCCCATTCTGCAAAACGCCCTAGCCTCGATTTTAAAATACTTGCTCAAGCAAGTGAAAGTCGTGCGCGAGCTGGGACATTTCAAACTTTGCATGGTGAAATTCAAACACCTCTTTTTATGCCCGTGGGCACTCAAGCGAGCGTGCGTAACGTTCATCCGGAATCACTTTTAGATTCTGGCTCACAAATTCTTTTAGCAAATACTTACCACTTGTTTTTAAGACCAGGCAAAGAAGTCTTTGATCGACTTGGGAGCATTCATACTTTTATGAAATGGCCACGCTCTGTACTGACAGACTCTGGTGGTTATCAGGTGTTTTCTCTCTCACAGGATCGAAGAATAAACGAAGAAGGCGTGGTTTTTTCAAGCTATGTCGACGGAACAAAACTTCTTCTTTCTCCAGAAACCTCTATTTCAATGCAAAGATCCATCGGCTCAGACATCATGATGGCTATGGATGTGTGCATTCCTTCAACTTCTGAATTTGAAGCAAGCAAAATCGCCATGGAGCAAACTCACAGATGGGCTGTGCGTTCTCTTGAAGCAAGAGGAGACTCCCCTCAA
>CANIGN010000017.1 GCA_947467125.1 Bacteriovoracaceae bacterium
ATGTTGAGAAAGCTGATTTAGCGAGCGTAATCGAGAACATCCAAAGAGTTGATCTAAATGCTGTTGAGTTAGCAGATGCTTATTCAAAAATTCTAAAAGCGTATAATTTTACTCAAGAAGAATTAGCAAAGAAACTAGGTGTTTCGAGAGCTTCTGTTGCGAATACGATTCGCCTACAAAAATTGCCGAGTGTCGTTAAAGATTTGATAATTCAAGGAAAATTGACAGAAGGACATGCTCGTCCGCTTCTTACTCTTGAAAAAGAAGAAGACATTATTTTGTTGGCTAACGAAGCAAGCGCTTTGAGCATGAGCGTTCGAGATGTGGAACTAAAGGTCAGAGAAAAAATTCAAGGACCTATGATTCAAAACTCTCCTACAAAGGTTAACTCTGCACCACAAAGCACTTCGCCTGTTCAAAATGAAAGTGTTCAAAAAAGCCCGGAGCATCTCGCAGCTGAAGAAGAGTTGCGTGGAATCTTTGGCACCAAAGTTGTGATTAGAGGAAATGTGAAAGGCGGAATGATTGAGTTGTTTTATTCCAATGACGACTCACTTCATAGACTTTTGCATCAACTCAGAAGCGTCACGAAATAGTGTCTTTCAGAGCGTAATTGTTTGTAATTTTAGATTTAAAGCTTGACCAAAATGCCCCTACGGAGTTCAAAAGAGTCTCAAGATGGGACAACTATTTGCCCTCCTTTCGCAGTTGGGAGTTAATCAAAGTTTTTTTGTTATGTTTGGTCTTTTTGCGACCACATATTTACTTGTATCTTTTCTTTTGACGGGACCTGTTGCCAATCTCTTGGTTGAAAGAGATAGGCGAATTGCAGGCCGTCAAAAACAAATTACAAAAATTCGATCAGAGCTTTTAGAGATTCAGGAAAATTTGTCGTCAAAAAGACGAGGCGCTCAACAAGAAGCAAGTTCAAAATTCGAAAGCCTCAAAGTTCAAGCGAGTTCTGAGCAGAGAAAAATTTTGACAGAAGCTCGAGAAGATTTTGCAAATCAAGTCAAAGCAGCTCGGGAAAAAGTTGAGAAAATGCTGACTGATGAAAAACAAAAACTTGATCGTTTAAGTGTCGAGCTCAAAGAAGAAATTTTAGAAAAACTTTTGGGATCTAGCTCTGCCAAAAAAATAACTTTAGAAAAGGAATTTTGATTAGCATGGAAGCGCATCACGTTGCACAGTCCCCTGGTATGCATGAGCTTTATGCTTTGATGAATATCGGAATTGTTGTTTTGGCGATTTTTATTTTGGGAAGAAAATCTGTTCCTGTCCTTTTCAAAACAAGAAGTCAAAAAACTAAAGAGAGCTTGGTTCTTGCAAGAGAAGAGTTGAAGAAAATTTCTCAAGAGATTGAAAATGCTCGCTTAAGTCTTAAGAACATCGAAATAGAAAAAGATGCTCTTATTCGAAATGTCGAAGAAGAGGGTAAATTGTTGGCGCGAAAATTAATTGACGAAGCACAAGCGAGTGCCAAGAGAATTCGAGAAGATAGTAGTAATGCAGTGACTGCTGAATTCGCGGAGATGCGCAAAAAATATAAACAAGAACTTTTAGAAAATGTTTTTGATAAAATCCGCTCTGAGTTTTCAAACGAAAATTCTCGTCAAAAATTACACGAAAAATTAATCGAAGGTTTTTTAACTAAAACTGAAAATTCTTCTAGAGGTGTTCGAGTATGAGTACGTCTGCTGAACTTGCTGCCAAAAGATATGCGGAAGCTCTTTGGTCTTCTTTGACGGTTGAGGAAGCTAAAAAAACTTTGTCGTCTTTGGAGAAGTTTGTTGAAATTTTTCTTTCAAGTGAAGATTTACAAAAGCTTTTTTCAAATCCTGCTTTTTCTAATGAAGACAAGAAAAAAATCTTAAAAGAAATTTTTAACAAAGTTTCTTTTTCTCAAGAATTACAAAACTTCTTGTTGCTTTTGCTTGAGAGCGACAGAATCAATATTTTGGGTTCTATCCTAGAGTCGTATAGAGAAAAAATTATGACTCAAGAAGGAGTGGCGTCTGTCAAAATTGAAACGGCACTTCCTATGACTGAAGCTCAACAGAAAAAAATTATTTCAAGTTTAGAAAAAGAGTTTTCTACTAAGTTCGTGTCATCAGTAGATATTGTTCCCGAACTTGTTGCGGGAATTAGAGTGCATTTTTTAGGAAGAACGATCGACTCAACATTGACGGGCGTTTTATTTCAGATGCAAAACAAATTTATGGAAGAAAGAACAGGCAACTGACATGAGTCAGATGCTTGGTGAAAGTTAAGGAGAAGGAAATTCAATGGAGCAATTACGCGCCGAAGAAATTAGTTCGATTATCAAAAAGCAAATCAAAGACTTCGATACAAAACTTGAAGTAAATGAAACTGGAACCATTATTTCGATTGGAGACGGTGTCGCTCGCGTTCATGGTCTCGACAAATGTATGGCTGGAGAAATGATTGAGCTTCCAGGCAACGTTTACGGTGTTGCTCTAAACCTTGAAGAAGGAAACGTTGGTGTTGCGATTTTCGGTCGTGATACAGGAGTCAAAGAAGGCGATACTGTTAAGCGCACAGGAAAGATTTTACAAGTTCCAGTAGGTGAAGAACTTGCTGGTCGTGTTGTGAATGCTCTTGGAATTCCAGTTGATGGAAAGGGTCCTATAACAAGCAAAGAATCGAGAGTTGTTGAAACGAAAGCTCCAGGTATCGTTAAAAGACAACCTGTTACAGAACCTCTCCAAACAGGATTAAAAATTATCGACGCTCTTATTCCTATTGGTCGTGGTCAGCGTGAGTTGATCATTGGTGACCGTCAAACAGGAAAGACAGCTGTTGCGATTGACACAATTATCAATCAAAAAGGCAAAGGCGTTTTTTGTGTGTACGTTGCGATTGGACAAAAGCAATCAACAGTTGCTCAAGTTGTTGAAAAACTTCGTGCTCATGGCGCGATGGAATACACAACTGTTGTTATGGCGACGGCGTCAGAAACTGCACCTCTTCAATTTATTGCTCCTTACACGGGTGCGACTATTGGAGAGTGGTATCGCGATAATGGTAAGCACGCCCTTATTGTTTTCGACGACTTAACGAAACAAGCTCAAGCGTATCGACAACTTTCGTTGCTTCTTCGACGCCCTCCAGGTCGCGAAGCTTTTCCTGGAGACGTGTTCTACATTCACTCTCGTTTGTTAGAGCGTGCTGCGAAGATGAGTAAAGAAATGGGCGGAGGCTCTTTGACAGCTCTTCCGATTATTGAAACTCAAGCAGGTGACGTTTCTGCATACATTCCTACTAACGTTATTTCGATTACTGACGGACAGATTTTCTTGGAAAGTGATTTGTTTTACGCAGGCATACGCCCAGCAGTGAACGCAGGACTTTCAGTTTCTCGCGTCGGTGGTAATGCACAAATTAAAGCGATGAAAAAAGTAGCGGGACCTCTTCGTTTGGAATTAGCTCAGTTCAGAGAATTGGCAGCTTTTGCAGCGTTTGGTTCTGACTTAGATCCTACAACTCAAAAACAATTAAATAGAGGACTTCGTCTTCAAGAAATATTGAAACAAGGTCAATACGTTCCCATGAGTGTTGATAAACAAGTTGTTCTTATTTACGCGGTGACAAAGGGATATCTTGATAATGTTCCAACAAATCGTGTTCGTGATTATGAAGAACAACTCTCTGTATACCTCGATAGCCGAGGTGGAGACTTGATGACGGCTCTTGGCCAAAGCCAGGCCATTGACGATAAAACAGAACCTCAACTGAAGAGTGTTTTGGAAACATTCACAAAACAATTTGCAAACTAGGGAGAGAGTGTGGCGTCATTAAAAGACATTCGACGTAGAATTGGCAGCGTAAAAAATACGCAGCAAATTACGAAGGCTATGAAAATGGTCGCAGCGGCAAAACTCCGTCGCGCTCAAGATCTCATTACTGGCGCTCGTCCTTTCGCGGATAAAGTAGAAGAACTTACATCAAGAATTCTTCGCGAGTTAACGCAAAGTCAAAGCGACAAGAAAGTAGTCCTTCATCCATTGTTGAGAAAAGCATCTCCAAAAGATGAATCATTAAACGAGAAAAAACCTCTCGCTTATATGATTGCCATTAGCTCAGACAAGGGACTTTGCGGAGCTTACAACACAAACGTTATCAAACTTGCTTTGAAGCACGTTAAAACTTTAGAAGAATCTTATGAAGTCAAAGTTTTTTGTGTGGGAAGAAAAGTAGCCGACGCTTTGAGAAAAAGAGGCGTAGCTGTGGAAACAGTTTCTGATTTTTGGTCAGCACCTCTTACTCAAACAAGAGTTTCTCAAATGACGAAGCCGTGGATTGAAGGATTCATGGGCGGAAAAGTTGAGCGAATTGATTTTGTTTACACTGAGTTCCGATCAGCACTTTCATTAGTAGCGAGATTTAGAACGATTCTTCCTCTTGAAGTAAATTTAAATGCTCAAGATGCTGGAGTTGAAAAAGCTTATATTTTTAAACCGGGTCGAAAAGAACTTTTAGAAACTCTTTTACCCAAACAAGTAATTTTACAAATGTATCGCTGTTTTGCAGATGCACTCGCAAGTGAATTGAGTGCTCGTATGACAGCAATGGATAATGCGACAAGAAATGCGTCTGAGATGATTTCGAATCTCACGCTTCTTGCCAACCGAGTACGTCAAGCATCAATCACAACTGAACTTATGGAAATTGTGGGCGGAGCAGAAGCCCTTAAAGGATAAAGGTTAGGAGAAATAAAATGACCGCAACTGTTGTTAGCAATCAGGACAAAGGAAAAGTCTCTCAAGTTTTGGGACCTGTTGTAGACGTAGAATTCGAAGGATTTGATCTTCCTCCCATCTACACGGCACTTAAGACTTCAAACAAAACGATCAACAATGATGAAAATAATCTTGTTCTTGAAGTTGCGTCTCACTTAGGTGAAGGCCGAGTTCGTTGTATCGCAATGGATTCAACTGACGGACTTGTTCGCGGACAAGATGTTTTAAACACACGTCATCCAATTCAAGTTCCTGTTGGTGAAGAAGTTTTAGGACGAATCATCAACGTAACGGGTGATCCTGTAGATGAAAAAGGAAATATTCCTGCAAAAAAATATTATCCGATTCATAGAGATCCTCCTCCTTTCAAAGATCAAAGCGTAAAAGTGGAAGCTCTTTGGACAGGAATTAAAGTTGTCGACTTGCTTGCTCCTTATGCAAAAGGTGGAAAAATTGGTCTCTTCGGAGGCGCAGGTGTTGGTAAAACAGTTTTGATTCAAGAGTTGATTCGAAACATTGCAACGGAACACGGTGGTTACTCTGTATTTGCCGGTGTTGGAGAAAGAACTCGTGAAGGAAACGATCTCTGGCGCGAAATGGAAGAATCAGGAGTTATCAAAAAAACAGCTCTTGTATTCGGACAAATGAACGAACCTCCTGGTGCACGTGCTCGTGTTGCATTAACAGGTCTTTCTGTTGCCGAATATTTCCGTGATGAAAAAAATCAAGACGTGTTGTTTTTCGTAGATAATATCTTCCGCTTTACTCAAGCGGGATCAGAAGTTTCTGCCTTATTGGGGCGTATTCCTTCAGCCGTAGGTTATCAGCCTACATTGGCGACAGAGATGGGAGCGATGCAAGAGCGCATTACTTCAACTAACAAAGGATCTATTACATCTGTTCAAGCTGTTTACGTTCCTGCGGACGATTATACGGATCCAGCTCCTGCAACAACTTTTGCTCACTTGGACGCAACAACAAACTTGTCACGTCCGATTGCCGAGCTTGGTATTTATCCTGCGGTAGATCCTCTTGCTTCAACTTCACGGCTCTTGACTCCTGAAGTTGTGGGTGAAGAACATTACAAAATTGCTCGCGATGTTCAGAAGATTTTGCAACGCTATAAAGAGTTGCAAGATATCATTGCGATCTTGGGTATGGACGAATTATCTGAAGACGATAAGTTAACAGTTTCTCGTGCACGTAAGGTACAAAGATTCTTGTCTCAACCTTTCTTCGTTGCAGAGCAATTTACAGGCATGTCTGGAAAATATGTTCAAATTCAAGACACAGTTCGTGGATTTAAAGAAATCATCGAAGGAAAGCATGATTCTCTTCCTGAACAAGCGTTCTTGTATGTTGGAACAATCGAAGAAGCCGTCGAAAAAGCTAAAAAATTAGCTGGATAATGACAGGATAGAAAATGAAATTATCAATTCTTACTCCCAGCAAAAAGATACTTGTTGAACAAGAAGTCAGTGATGTCTTTGCGCCCGGCGTAGAAGGTCAAATTGAAATTTTACCCGAACACTCTAATTTTATTACTGAATTAAAAACAGGCGTGATTCGTTGGAAGACGGATGGCGCTTGGGGTGCAGCGGCTATTTCTTATGGATGGCTTGAAATTTTTGATAATAAAATTTCAGTTCTTGCTGATGTGAGTGAGCTTGCGACTGAAATTGACGAGCAAAGAGCAAAAGCGGCTGAAACTAAGGCCTTTAAAAAAGTGACTGAAGGCGGAATGAGCGATGAAGAGTTTAGAAAATATGAACTTAAACTTCAGCGCGCTATGAGCCGTGTAAATGCGTTAAAGTCCGCACATTAAATCTGTTTTTTTATATTTATCATTTCAATTGGCCCGCTATTAGCTATGACATAGCTATATGGCGAAATTAAAAACCCATTTTGTTTGCCAAGAGTGTGGTGGGGAATCCGCTCAGTGGAGTGGTAAGTGTTTTGAGTGTGGAGCTTGGAATTCACTTGTTGAATTTAAAGAGGCAAAACTCCCTAAAAATTCTAAATCATCATCAAAGATGAGTTCAGGTGAAGTTCCAAGTATTCAAAGCCTCAATTCATTTACTCATGAAAATTTCTCGAAAAGAGTTTCTTCATTTTTCCCAGAAGTTGATCGTGTTTTGGGAGGGGGTTTTTTGTGGAACTCTCTTTTGCTTGTGGGAGGAATCCCTGGGATTGGTAAGTCAACTCTTCTTTTGCAAATTGTGGGTAGGTTAAGCAAAAGTTACAAGTGTCTCATCGTGAGCGGAGAAGAGTCGGGTCTTCAGGTTGCCGATCGAGCAAAAAGATTGGGGCTTGATCTAGACAGTATTCAATTTCTTTCGACAAATAACCTTGAGGAAGCTGAATCACTTATTCAAAATTATGAGCCTGATTTTATTGTGGTAGATAGTGTGCAGACTCTTGCAACCTCTACTCTGGAATCAAGTGCAGGAACGATTAGCCAGATACGTGAGATCACACAGAAGTTTTTAGAAATTGCAAAATCAAGAAAATGTATTGTTGTGATGGTGGGACACGTTACAAAAGACGGGTCGCTTGCAGGACCTAAACTTTTAGAGCATATGGTGGATGCTGTTTTTTATTTTGAAAGTTTGCATGAGGGGGCGTTGAGAATTTTACGAACGCAGAAAAATCGCTTTGGCTCTGCAAATGAATCAGCTGTTTTTGAAATGTCCGAAGACGGATTGGTTGAAGTCTTAAATCCTTCTGAGCAGTTTTTGTCTGAACGACAAAGAGGAGTTTCAGGCACTTCTGTGGCTGCTCTTGTGGATGGAACAAGGTGTTTTCTTGTGGAGATTCAAGCGCTCGTACAGAGATGTTTTCAGGGCTTTCCTCGAAGAACTTTTCAAGGGATAGATCAAAATCGCGTAGCTCTTTTGCTAGCGGTTCTTGAAAAATATGGAATTGATTTTTCTAATTACGATGTTTATGTGAAAGTTGCAGCGGGTGGGCGGATTGAAGAGGCGGCGGCTGATTTGGCAATTGCAGCAGCATTGGCCTCTGCTCGTTTAGATAAAAGTATTCCTGAAGATGTTTTGCTTTTAGGAGAGGTAAGCCTGACGGGTGGAATTCGCTCCGTCCAGCATTTAGATATTCGTTCGAAAGAAGCTTCTCGAATGGGATTCAAAAAAATAATTGTCTCTGAAAGCGGAAATTCGAAAAAGATTTCGGTTCCTATGGGCGCTCAAGTTTTAAAAATCAAAAACATTGCGCAATTAAAAGATCAATTATGGGCAAAGTCTTATTCAACAGTAAATAAAGAAGTGGGAGCTTGAAGAGAGACTTCTTTTTTTGAAAGAGGATCTTTAAAATTTAATTTCCAACTAAAAAGCTCCAATGTTTTTTGAGGGCTGAGATCTCCGTAAAGTTTATCGCCTATTAAAGGACACTTTTGGGATGCGAAGTAGCTTCTGATTTGATGTCTTCGGCCTGAGATCAGCTCGACCTCAAATATATGTCCCGTGAAATTTATCTTTTCTTGAGAATCGCGGACAATGTGATTGGCTTCGAGTACGGAATGAAAAGAACGAAACTTTTCAGAATCTTCTCCGTAAGTCGTTTTTTTTGAAGAGCGGTAGCGAGAGGCTATAAAACCTTCTTTTTTTCCAACGCAGCTTTGTTTGTAAGGGGCGCCTGCAAGATAGACCTTCTGGATTGAGCGACCCAAAAATAATTCATTATAAGTCTTCCAGGAGCTTTCAGCGGCAAATAGAAGAAGTCCTTGTGTTTCATAATCAATTCTATGAACGGGCTTAAATAATTGTGCGCCGCGTTTAACCTCAAGATCGGAACTGTGAACGCGCGCGCGTTTGCAAATAGCTAACAAATTTTGATCTTCATAAAGGATTTTTAAATCTGTTCTTGACACAAGTCCTACTAGCCCTTTGTAAATGTTTTTAGGACATATGGCGAGTAAAAGTAAAAATACTAAAAAAGCTCCAAAGGAAGCCTCAAAGGCCCCTAAGGCACCCAAAGCTCAAAAGACGAGCGCTCCAAAAAAAGTTGCGGCTAAAACAGTCAATAAAGCTGCTTCAAAGGAGAAGCCTTCAAAAAAGAGCTCAGAAAAATCAACTGAGACAAAAAAATCAGGTGAAAAAGCCGCGAAGCCCCTTACAAAGGCAGCTCCCGCAGTCGCTCTTTCTAAAATTCTTCCAAAAGAAGAGCTGGCTGCTTCCTATGTGTTGGCTGATAGCGAAGTCGATGACTTCGAAGAAGACGAAAAAGCCCGAACAAAACTCGAAGAGTTTGAAGATGATGAAGATACAGACGGCCCTCCTGCTTGGTGGAAAAGTGATCCAGCTGCGATCGAAGGAGCAGAAGATGAAGAAGAGGGAGATCGCGGAAACTTCGACGATTCAGATGAATGGACAGAAGATGATGAATGGGCTGATGACGATAAAAAGAGTGATAGTGACAGCGACTCTGATGATGATCGTGATTGGTAAGGAAATTTAAAAAAGAATGGCATCAAGCCAGTGGCATCATGATTGGCTCCCTATCAATCAAACAATTTCTGGGGAATCGATTATCGATTTTCCACATTTAAATGTTCGAACAAAAAATGAAGCGAAAACCTTTTTAAAAGCCTACGGCTACGATGTTGATGATCCCATAACTTATGAAGAAATTTGGAGGGTTTATTTTGAAGCCCTCAATTTTATTCGAAACGTTTTATTGGAAGCAAATGAAAAGCTGCCTCCGTCTTTTTATGAACGCACAAGTCAGAATGATATTTTAAAATTACTTGTAGAAGCTTCCGTTCCACAAGGCGAGCGCTCTGGTTGGGCATGTGCGATCCTTCGAGTAATGCATACGATTTCACATCTGGATAATGATTTGAAATTAGAAAACTTTCACACTGCTCGTGAGAAAATATTTGCTCAGTTTGATCCCTTTGTTCGACAAATTGCACCTCGAAAATGGAGTTTTGGTAAACCAGGAGAAGAGGGAGTTCCCCTTGTTCGTTATCAGAAAAAAGTTAAAAAAGAACGAAATTCCATGATTGTTAAACTCATTTCAAAGGCGCAAAACGATGTCGAATTAATTTACGACAGTTTAGGATTTCGTTTTGTTGTTGAGAAAAAAATTGATGCGATTCGATTACTCGAAAAGTTTTTTGAATTGGGTGCGATTTCATATGCGAATATTCAACCCAGAAAGTCTTTTAATAATTTATTAGACATAAAAGTCATTCATGAAAATATGGAGTCTTTAAGGAAAGACGTAGAAGCAGGAAAGCTTTCTCCCTCAGAGGCGGATAAAAAATATTCTTTGCTTGATATTCCTCTTATGTCTTTGGGTGAAGCGGGAGTTAAAAATTCCTTTAGTTCTCCTCACTATCGTTCTTTGCAGTTTACATGTCAGCATTTAGTTCACGTGCAAGATTCAATCTTGCCGGTTTTTGAAAAAATAAGAGAACAGCTTGAAAAAACAATTTCGGGTAGGAGATTCTTGAAATCTTTCCCGATCGTTTTGAGAGAAAGAAAAGCCTTTTACTATCCTTATGAGATTCAAATAACTGACAAGGAATCTTACGTAGAAAATCTAAGGGGGCGCAGTAGCCATCGTGACTACAAAGAAAAGCGTCGAGTCATGGCTCGAAAGCGCGTTCTATCTGGGATTTATGGCATAATAAAAACATGAGAGTTACGCCTTTTTTGAAGGGTTTTTTTTTCATTTTATTTTTTTCTTTGCACCATTCTTTGAATGCTAAAAAAACTCCTAAAATTGAAGGATCGGGTTCTTCTGAGCAAAAATTTGAAAAGCTGAGTTACGATCCCACTACGGGAGATCTTAGAGTTTCACACGTAAGCACTTGTGGAACTGTTGATAAAATTCCTTGGTCCATAAAAAGTAACGGTAAAAGAATAAGAAGAATTTTTCGTGACTACTTAAAGAAAGACGGAGATAAAACTTATTTTCTCTGGGAACTAAGCCAAGTTCTAGGAGACAGGGGTGAGGTGACCTTTGTTTTTCAAAAAAAATTAAAAAATAATCGTTCTGAATTTTACGCAATGAGAGGCACTGAAGTTGAAAGAGTTTTGGAGTTTCGTAAGGGACGTAAGCGCTTAATAGATAAACAAAACTTGAAGCCTCTTATAAATAGAGTAGGGGCTGTTTTTTTGCATAAAGATGGAAGTCGAGTGGAGTTTATTCCTGGGCAAACAGGTAAGTCAGCTGTCATTGTTTATCCTACGGATGCGAACGGAGTGGGAATAGCTCCTGTCTATCTCAAGAACATGGCTTGTGATAAACCTGAATCCTTCAAAGATGAAGATATTGTGGAATACATTAAAAGAAAAGATTCTGGTGGGGGAGCTCCAGCACCAGGTGCCACACCTGCAAAATAATTTCGCAAATAAAAAGGCGTTCAAATGAATACAGATCAAAAAGGAACTTTTCAAAGGGATACTTTACTTAAAGCTGAAGGTCTGAAGAAGTCGTATGGCAAAAGAAGTGTCGTGAATGGCGTTACTTTAGAGGTAAAAAAGGGACAAGTTGTTGGTCTTTTAGGGCCAAATGGTGCAGGTAAGACAACAGTTTTTTATATGATTGTGGGACTTGTTTTTCCGAATGAAGGAAAAATAACAATTGGCGAGAAAGATATCAGCTCTTTGCATCTTTTTGAGAGAGCTAAGCTTGGAATTGGGTATTTGCCTCAAGAGCCAAGCCTTTTTCGTAAATTAAGTGTTTATGAAAACATATTGATGGCTTTGGAGGCACAGAACTTGAAAGGCAAAGATATGCACAATCAAGCCGATGAAATCATTTCAAGCTTTGGTTTAGAAAAAGTGGCTTATTCGAGTGCTGCTGCCCTGTCGGGCGGAGAGAGACGAAGATGTGAAATCGCTCGTTGTATGGCTATTAACCCAGATTTTATATTGTTAGATGAGCCGTTTGCTGGAATTGATCCAAAAGCGGTTCTGGAGATACAGGGCTTTATTCACGAACTCCGTCAAAAAAATATCGGTATTTTGATAACTGATCATAACGTACGGGAAACATTAGGAGTTTGTGATTATTCATATTTAATGAACCAAGGAAACGTATTTTTAAGTGGATCTCCTCAAACAATTACCGAAAGTAATGAAGCAAGGGAAATTTATTTAGGAGAGGGATTTAAACTCTAAAAGGTAGGTTGAAAGTCAGATGGCACTAAAACAACAAATGAAGCAAAGCCTGGGGATGGCAATGACCCCACAGCTTCAGCAGGCAATTAAGATTTTACAAATGTCTGTGTTGGAGCTCCAACAAGAAATTGGAAATGCACTTGTTGAAAATCCGTGTCTTGAAGAATCCACAGGTGAAGATAGCTCTTCCGAAGAAACACCTGCTACTCAATCTGTTGAAGACTCAAATGAGTTTGAAGATAAAGCTTCTCAATCATCTAGCGCAGAAGATTTTGATTTTGGCCAAATAGATATTGGCTCACAAAATTATCGCTCAACAAGAAATATGAATCTTGATGAGATTCCTTCTTATGAGCAGGTTCTTTCTAAGCCTCAAACACTTTTTGATCATTTAATGTGGCAGTGGCGATTGAGTGAATCCACAGAAGAACAAAATGTAATCGCAGAAGAAATCATCGGAAATATTAATGAAGATGGTTACTTGGTCCCCTCTGTTGAAGAAATCGCAGTAGATTTGAAATGCGATGTGGATGAAGTGAGTGCGGTTTTATTTCGTATTCAGCGCTTTGATCCGCCCGGGGTTGCCGCACGTTCTTTGCAAGAATGTTTGCTCATTCAAGCCGAGATTCTTTCAGAAGACGATGAAGTTGAGCAAATTATTGAAAAACATTTATCGGAATTAGAAACTAAAAATTACACTTCAATTAGTAAAAAAATGGGACTTCCACTTCACCGAGTTCAGGAGCTCTGTAAGGTTATACACAATATGGAACCTAAGCCTGGGCGAAGTTTTCATGTAGGAGATGCGCAGTACTTTGTTCCTGATGTGTATGTCGTCAAAGTAGGCGGCCAATTTATGGTGGTCTTGAATGAAGACGGATTACCTCGATTGAAAGTTTCAACTGAGTACAAGGAGCAATTAGATACGGGCATGCTTAAAGAAGAAACTCGTACTTTTGTGAGAGATAAATTAAAGGGAGCAAATTGGCTCTTAAAATCTATTTATCAAAGACAGAGAACTATCTTTAGAGTCACCGAATCTATTCTAAAAAGACAAAATGATTTTTTTATAAAAGGCCCTGAGCATCTGCACCCGATGGTTTTAAAAGATGTTGCAGATGAATTGAGTTTACATGAATCTACTATCTCGAGGGTTACGACGAATAAATTCGTTCATACTCCACATGGTATTTTTGAATTGAAATACTTTTTTAATTCAGGCATTCGTCGATCTGACGGGGGTGATGATTTAGCAAGCGCTTCGGTGAAACAAAAAATTAAAGATATCGTGGCTCGGGAAGATTCAAAAAGACCACTAAGCGATCAAGAAATTGTAGAGGTTCTAAAAGCAGAAAAAATTGAAATTGCCCGCAGAACGGTTGCGAAATACAGAGAGGCTTTGGCAATTTTACCTTCGAGTAAGAGAAAGAAGTATTTTTGATGAATAACATAAATTTAAAGTTTCTTGTCCTTGCAGAGACTTAAAATAAAAGAATGAGGGGTTGTTGTGGAAAAAAGATCTAATTTAAATGTCATGGTTGTTTTTAAAGGAATTCATTCAAGTGATTCTGTAAAAGATTATGCAAATGATCGAATTGCAAAGGTATCAAAACATCTTCATGAAATGACAAATTGCCATTTTACTTTTTTAACGGAAAGAACAGATAGTGTTGCGCAGCTTCATGTTGTAGCGGGGGATTTTGATGCTCGAGCAGAAGCGAGAGGAGAGAATCTCTTTTCAGCCATTGATGAGGTGACTGATAAAATTCTTCATCAAAGTAGAAAACATAAAGAAAAGGTGACAGATCATAAAAAAAGAGAGAAAGTCGATGTATTCTTAGAAGAAAGAGACAGCGACAATGGAAACATCGAATAAAAATTTTCTATTTACTTCTGAATCTGTAACTGAAGGCCACCCAGATAAGGTTGCTGACTTAATAAGCGACACAATATTAGACGCTTTTATAGCTCAAGACCCTTTTGCTCGTGTTGCTTGTGAAACACTTGTAACCACTAATCTAGCTCTTATTGCTGGCGAAATTTCAAATCATGCAAAAGCAAATGTTGATGTAAATGCTCTTGTTCGAGGAGCGATTCGTTCAATTGGTTACGATCGTCCAGAAGAAGGGTTCAATGTTGATTCTTGTGAGATTATCAATCGCCTTCATGAACAAAGTGCAGATATTGCTCGCGGAGTAGATCTTGGTGATGATATTGGAGCGGGCGATCAGGGTTTGATGTTCGGTTATGCATGCCAAGAAACAAAATCTTTGATGCCTCTTTGTATTTCTCTAGCGCATCAGATTTCTCGATCATTATCTGTAAAACGTAAATCAAAAGAAATTCCGTGGCTCAGACCAGATGGAAAAACTCAGGTCACCGTTGAATATAAGGACGGAGTTCCTTATCGAATAGATACGGTTGTTGTTTCTACTCAACACTTAGAGAGTGTTTCCCAAGAAGAAATTAAAAAAACAGTTCAAAGAGAAATTGTAGAACCTTTGTTGCCTCAAAATCTTATAAAGGGACCCGTAAAATATCATATTAATCCGACTGGAAAATTTGTGATTGGTGGTCCTCATGGAGATACTGGCTTAACAGGACGCAAGATTATTGTAGATAGTTACGGCGGTTATGCTCCACATGGTGGAGGAGCTTTCAGTGGAAAAGATCCTACAAAAGTAGATCGCTCAGCGGCTTATATGGCTCGATATGTGGCAAAAAATATTGTGGCTGCTGGTCTCGCTTCTCGTGCTCTTGTTCAGTTTGCCTATGCGATAGGCGTTGCTGAACCTGTAAGTGTGATGGTTGATTGCCAAGGAACAAGTGAAGTTGATCCTCAGAAAATTGAAAAAGCAGTGAGAGAAATCTTTTCTTTAAAACCTGCTGGAATCATTAAACAACTTGATCTTCGAAAACCCATTTACAAAAACAGCACAAATTATGGGCATTTTGGTCGTGAAGATGTGGGTCTAAGCTGGGAAAAGACTGATAAGGCAGATACTTTAAAGAGCTGGTTTAAGTAATTTATTCATTCTCTCTAGGTAGAAAGTGTATTTTTCTTTGTTTAACAGATTCGGATAGTCTTGTGCTAAATATAAAAGACGGTTCACGATCGCTTCCGGATGGTTCACTCCAATTCTAAGAATTATTTCGCAGGTTTTAATTTTCTCTTTTATCAGATTAAGCGAATTGGGATCGTTATTTTCTAAGTTTGGATTGATAGATAGGCATTCGGAAAGACGAGATTTAAAGCTCTCTTGAGAGATTATAAGTGGATATTTTTTTAATTCAATTGTTTGAAATCCAAATGAAAGAACAACGATGATCAGTGAAAATAAAAAGCTATAAGAAAAGAGTTTTCTTTCTTTGCCTAAAGATCCACTCCCCGCTGGAATAAAAAAAGCACACAAGAAACCAAGGCCAAACCCTAAAACGTGAAGGACCGTGCTTCCAAGTGGAAGAATAATAAGTCCCAGAACAAGGTTTTGAAAAAAGTTTTTCAAAAGAATTTTCTGAAGATCTTTTTTTCCGCTCATTTTTCGAGCGCCTGCAACTCCGGCACCTAGAAGACCAAATATTCCTGCTGAAGCGCCCCCAGCTAAAGCAGACATAAAAATATTTGGAAATAAAAAGGTAAGCATCATGAAAATAGCGAAGGTGAAAGTTCCAGAAATAAAAAAAATAAAAAAACATTTTTTGTAATCAAACATTTCTTCAATAAAAGGGCCAAGTGCCAACAATCCCAACATGTTCATAAGTAAGTGAAGAGCGTTGAAGTGTACAAAGTTAGCTGTCACAAAGCGCCAGTATTGATCCATGAGAATAAGAGCAGAGTTGGTGGCTCCTATTTGAGTCATCGTATAACTCGAAATTGAAAGTAAAGAAGAGGGACCGATTTTTAAAAAAACAATTAAAAAGGGAAGAAGGCTTAAAAAAATTAAAAGACTTGTAGCGGGATTCTTTTGAGCTTTCTCTGGAAGAAAAGCCGTTGTCCACGAATCTACTCGAGAGCCCATGAGATAGGTGTTGCATTGATAGCAACGAACAAGGTGTTTTCCAATAAGGGCTCCGCACTTGGGGCAAAGAAGAGGTTCGGACATCTGGTTATTTTATTACAGATTTAGGTTAGTCTTAATGTGTGGTCTTGTTTTTAATAAGATTTATTTTACTGTTCTTCTTTCTTATCCTTTTTTTGGTTATTGAATTTAAAAAGCGCAAAGAAAGGGGTCTCCATCCTCAAAAATTAAGTGAATTGTTCTCGATGGGATCAAAATGGAAAAAAGGGAGTCGCCCACAAGTCTCCGCTCTTTTGTTTGCCTTCTCCTGTTATTTCGGATTTATTTTGTGGGAATCTTTGATTTTGAGTATTTTAAATGTCTATCCTTGGCTTACTTTGGGTATAGCTCCTGGAGTGTTGTTGCTCGTATTGCTCTTGAGAAAAAGACAAGTTTTTCATGAATGGACTTTTCGAGAAACCTTGGAGCTCGCGCTGGGGATTGGTCTTGTCGGGGGAGCTTTCTTTTGCTGGGTGTTGTTTCTGTGGATATACATTCGAGCGCTATTCTTGAAAAAGGAACAAAACTCTAACAGACTTTAGAAGTGCTATACGCCTTACTTTACGCCCTCAATAATGAATTCAAAATTTTTAACGTTATAAAATATATTAGCTTTCGCTCAGGGCTCGCGGCTGTTACGGCTCTTTTGTTTGTTATCTTTGCAGGAAATCCTTTTATAAGTTGGATGAAAAAGCGCCAGTTTGGTCAGGCGATTCGTAACGAAGGCCCTCAGAGCCATCTTAAAAAAACCGGAACTCCCACTATGGGAGGATTGTTGATCCTAGGAGGAGCTTTTTTGGGGATTCTTCTTTGGTCGGATCTCTCAAATGTTTACGTCTGGTGTATGTTGCTCATTCTTTTTGTTTTTGGATTGGTTGGCTTTTTAGATGACTACATCAAGATCATTAAAAAAGATCCTGAAGGTTTAGCGAGTCGCTGGAAGTTTCGTCTTCTTTTTATAGGAGCAGCTTTTTTTTCGTACGTTTCTTTTGTCTCTGCAGACGGAGACGGGGCTCAGGGAATTTTATATTTTCCTTTTTTTAAAAACTTAGCCCTTAACTTAGGACCCTATTATATGCTTTTGAGCGTTGTTGTAATCGTGGGTGCTTCAAATGCTGTGAATTTAACAGATGGATTGGACGGATTGGCCATTGGACCTTGTATTGTTAATTGCGCATCCTTTTTTATCCTTTGTTATCTTGGAGGGAACATTGTTTTTGCACGATATCTACAAATCCCCCATGTTCCAGGAATTGGAGAGCTTTCGATAGTTTGCGCAGCTTTAATGGGTGGGGGGATCGCCTTTTTATGGTTTAATACCTTTCCTGCCCAAATATTTATGGGAGATGTGGGAGCTTTAGCCCTGGGAGGGGCTTTAGGGGCACTCTCAGTCCTTTCCAAGAACGAAATCTTGCTTGTTATTTTAGGAGGGGTCTTTGTGATAGAGACCCTATCGGTCATTTTGCAGGTCGCATCCTTTAAGTTAAGGGGGAAGAGAATCTTCAGAATGGCGCCTATTCATCACCATTTCGAACTTTTAGGCTGGCCTGAGCCGAAGGTTATTGTAAGATTCTGGATTCTCTCGTTTATTTTAGCTATAGCTGCACTGGGAACTTTAAAGTTACGATAAACGTTGCGAGAGTTGCGAGAAAGGTTTTTTATATATTGTGGCAATGCAAGGATTAAACGGAAAAGTCATTAGTATTTTAGGAGCAGAACAAAACGCTCTCGAGATTTCTCGATTCGTTTTGAGAAATCAAGGAATCGCAAGAATTGTTTTGCCTGGTCTTCCAGAAGACAAGCACGAACAAGTGAAAGCTATTTTTGAAGGACTTGCCGTTGAATTTGAATTTGGACCGATTGATTTAAGAATTTTTCAATCTTCTGGAATGGTTGTTGTGTGCGATGGATTCCCCATTGACCTTCGAGAGCTCGACGCTGCTCGAAATATGAACATTCCTGTCGTTTCTGAATTAGAATTTGTATCTCTTCACTCAGCTGCCAACATTGTTGCGGTAGTGGGAACAAATGGAAAAAGCACGACTGCTCAAATTTTAAAATCAATTCTCGAAAAACAAAACATTGTAGCGTTTGCGAATATGGATCGGCCTTTGAGCGCGGTTCTGAACGAGACAGCGACGCCTGATTATATTCTTGCAGCTTGTTCTCCTCAGCAACTTGAAGGGACAAGAACCTTTAAGCCAAAAGGAATTTTATTTTTGAACTTGGCGGAAGATATGACGGATCGTTATCCAAATATCGAAAACTATTTTCAAGCAAATCGAGAAGTTCTTAAAAATGCCGATGCTGATACTTGGGTTATTTTTAATTCTCAAGACAGCACGGTTGTTTCTTTTGTACAAAATCTTCAAAGCAAAACTTACCTTTTTGGAATGCAAGAAATTCCATCGGGCTTTGAAGGGGCTTGGTGCCAGAAAAATAAAATTTCAATTCGCTGGAAAGACAATGAACTTGTTGAGCTTGATATCAGTCAATTAAGAATGCGCGGTTTTCACAATCGCGAAAATTTAATGGCAGCTTCTTTGGCGGCTCTCAGTTTAGGTGTAAAGCCTGAATCCATTCAAAAAACAATTGTTGAATTGAAGGCGTTGCCTCATCGAGTACAATTTATCAAACGCATCAACGATGTGGCGTTTTATTCTGATGCTTATGCAACAAATCCAGCTGCGGTTATTCGCACGCTCGGATCATTCCATGAGCCTGTTATTTTGATTATGGGCGGAAAAGACAAAGAGGTAAATTTCTCTCTTCTTGCTCCTCATATTCGTTTACGTGTGAAAAACTTGATTATCACCGGCGAAAGCAAAGAAAAGATTAACCGCTTTTTAGGTGATTACACTGAAACTTTCCTTGTCGGAACTCTTGAAGAAGCAACTTTGCTTGCTTATCAAAAGTCTCGCTCTGGAGACGTTGTGCTTTTATCTCCTGGTTGTATGGGCACGGATAAATTTCCTTCCCAACAAGACATGGGCGATTTTTTTGCGAAGTTGGCAACAACTTTGTCACAGCCTCGTAAGCCAAACGTTTTATAAAGAAGTTTTTTCGAAAACTAAATTTTTAGAGCCCTTTTTGGAAATAAGTTTTATAGAGATTTTGTCTCCAGCCTTAAACTTACCTTCTAAAAATTGTTTTGAAAGAGGAACTTGCACTTCACGATAGATAACGCGTTTGAGAGGTCTTGCTCCAAATTCTGGTGAATAGCCGAGGTCTGCAAGGTAATTTTTAGCTTCATCATCAAGTTCAATTGCTATGTTTTTATCTTTCATGATTTTATTCAAATTATGAATTTGAACATCAACAACTTGTCGAATGAGCTCCGGAGCTAAAGAATTAAAAATAATCATTTCATCAACGCGATTGATAAATTCAGGTCGAAGAAACTTTTTAAGATATTCGGGTAAGTCAGTTGAAGTCAGTTTTTGAGTTCGAATTTCTTCAGCACCCATGTTGCTAGTCATAATCAAGAGAGTGTTGCGAAAGTCGACGGTTCTTCCTTGTCCATCTGTGAGACGACCATCATCAAAAACCTGAAGAAGTGAATTTAAAACATCTGGGTGTGCTTTTTCAATTTCATCAAAGAGCACAACTGAATAAGGTCTGCGGCGAATGGATTCAGTGAGCTGACCTCCTTCTTCGTATCCTACATATCCCGGAGGAGCTCCAATGAGTCTCGCAACAGAATGCTTTTCCATATATTCACTCATGTCCAAGCGAATCATGTTTTGTTCGCTATCAAAAAGAACCTCTGCAAGTGTTTTTGCCGTTTCGGTTTTTCCAACACCAGTTGGGCCTAAGAATAAAAAGACGCCAATGGGCTTATTGGGATCTTTAAGTCCACTTCGTGATAATCGAACAGCATCTGAAACAGAGGAGAGAGCTTGTTCTTGGCCACAAACTCTTTTGCGAAGCAATTCTTCAAGCCTGAGAAGTTTTTGGTTTTCTCCTTGTTCAAGTCTATCGAGTGGAATTCCAGTCCATTTAGAAACAACACTTGCGATATCATTTGAAGTCACTTCTTCGCTGAGCATCCTTGTGGATTTTTGCATTTCTGCAAGATCTTTTTGTGCTTGAAGCATGCTTTTGTTTTTTTCTGGAATTTTTCCATACTTTAATTCAGCAGCTTCACCTAAGCGGCCTTCTCTTTCGGCATTTTCGAGATCTTTGTTGAGTTTCTCAATCTCTTCTTGAATATGAGTCACAGCGAGAATGGTGTTTTTTTCTTTTTCCCATTTCTTTTTTAATTCAAAGATAGATTTTTTTTCAAAATCAATATCTTTTTCTAAATTTGCAAATCGCTCTTTGCTTGCAGGATCACTTTCTTTTTTAAGAGCTTCTCTTTCAATTTCTTTTTGAGTGAGAGCACGCACTTTTTCATCAATTTCGACCGGCATTGAATCAATTTCAATTCTAATCTTTGAAGCCGCTTCATCGATTAAGTCGATCGCTTTGTCTGGAAGAAAACGATCAGAAATGTAGCGGTGAGATAATTGAGCAGCGGCAACTAAAGCATTGTCTTGAATATGAACTCCATGGTGGATTTCGTATTTCTCTTTGAGGCCGCGAAGAATGGAGACTGTGTCTTCAACGCTTGGCTCGCCTACGTAAACTTGTTGAAATCTACGCTCAAGGGCTGGATCTTTTTCGACATATTTTTTGTATTCGTTGAGAGTCGTGGCGCCTACGCATCTTAGTTCTCCTCGAGCGAGCGCAGGTTTGAGAAGGTTTCCTGCGTCCATTGCTCCGTCAGCTTTTCCCGCGCCAATTAAAGTGTGAAGTTCATCAATGAAAAGAATGATCTCTCCATTTGAATTTTGAACTTCTTTGATAAACGCTTTTAGTCGTTCTTCAAATTCTCCTCGGAATTTAGCTCCAGCGATCATAGCTCCTAGATCCATGGACAAAACCTTTTTATCTCTTAAGGTTTCGGGAACATCACCAGCGATGATTCTTTGAGCAAGTCCTTCAGCAAGAGCTGTTTTACCAACGCCAGGTTCTCCAATAAGAACAGGGTTGTTTTTAGTTCTTCGCGATAAAACTTGAATGACTCGTCTAATTTCTTCGTCTCGTCCAATTACTGGATCGAGTTTCCCTTCTTTTGCCAGCTCAGTGAGATCTCGAGAATATTTTTTTAAAGCTTGATATTTTTCTTCGCTATGAGGATCGTCTGCTTTTTGAGATCCTCGTATTTTTATGAGCTCTTGTTCAACTGTTGCATAAGTAAAGCCCAATTTTTGTAAGTCTTGAGAAAGGGAACTGTCCTTATCTAAAATTGAAAGAAATAAATGCTCAAGAGCAATGAAGCTATCTCCCCATTTTTTAGAGATTTCTTCTGCTTTACTGAGAGCTTTTTGAAGATTTTGTGAAAGACCAATATTCGAAGCATTTGTTCCATCAACACTCGGAAGTTTTGTTAACTGCGTTTTTACATAGGAAGATAAAGATTTTTTTAAGTTAAGATTTTTAAGAAGAGTAGAAAGAGGCTCTTTTTCTTCAATAAGGGCACTTAATAGATGAAGAGGCTCAACAACAGGGCTTTTTTTTTGTTCTGCTAGAGAATGCGCTTCTGCTAGAGATTGTTGAGAAAGAGCGGTCAGTTTTTCTATTTTTAACATTTAACACTCCTTACTCTTAAGGTGGTGTTGGTTTTGGATAAGTCAACGTCTTGTAG
>CANIGN010000018.1 GCA_947467125.1 Bacteriovoracaceae bacterium
AAATTTTACAGGAAGATTTCCGAGTTCATCTTCAACTCGTTTCTGCTCTTCTTTACTTTTAACAAAAATTCTTAGTTCTTCTTGAGCTTGAGCACCCGTCATACAAATAGCGCGACAAAGAGCCAGCCATTCCTTGCGAGCAGGTTCTTGGTTTTCTAACCAAGCATCTGGCAAATCAGGCCATGCCGTCCAGGTTGCTTTATGAGGGGACCATTCTGCAGGGAAGATCATTCCCTAATTTATAGATTTTTCTCTACCGAATGGCAATCAAACCTTCTTTGCGAAGCGCTATCATCGATTCAACAATTTCCACATCTAGGAGCTGGCAATTATTGAGAACTTCATAAACACGATCTGATTCGCAAAGCGCCGAAAAAACCAAAAAATCTTTGCTGTTCCAAGATTTTTTTTCCAGATAAGTAGCCGGACGAGGAGAAAGCTTAAGCTGGTGAGAGGGCCAATACTCCTTCACCAAGGCAACTTTTTGCTTCCAACGATCATAGGCCTTTTGAAACTCCAAAGGACCCAAATGAATAGGCATGGGAAAAACCATAGAGCGCTCAAAACGTTCAAATTGAGATTGCGGTGCAGGCCAGGATAAAATTCTAAAAAGAGCCTTCAAGCCTGAAACAGGGCCGACTGTTGCCTCTTCCAACATTCCATCTTGTATAGATATATAGCCCACTCGATTTTCGCTTTTAACAACAAGCTCGCCCGAGGCTCCGCTCTCAATATATTCACGAATTGTATCCGCAAGAGTTTTGTTTCCTCCCATAGTGGGGAGGGCTTCAATTGAGTGCCCACTTTTGCGCAAAAAACTTTTTAAAGATGCCCACTCCGAGCTTCCTGAAAACTCAAAAGTAAAATCAAAAATCTTCAGCCGGTCGCCAACTTTTAATTGCGACGGATCTCCAAAAAACTGAATGGGCAATTGGGGCAGCATTGAACGAAACTGAAGCCCATGTTTTGTCTTTTGAAGTAATGCCCATTCGCCTTTGCCCGAAAGAGGAAGTTTAAAATCAGCCGCACTATCAAGACTCCCGACAATTAAAGGAGCTCCACTAGAGGAAAGGGCTATTTCAACCGGGCCCTTCCACGTCGCAGGAGAATTTGTCCAAATCAAACGACTTGGAAAATCACTGTTTTCTTTTAGCCAACTCTTCAGATGGGAAAGCACCTTTCCCTCATTCATAGAGTGTGATTTTTTACTTAGATCTTCAAACAAATACTTCCCAACTAAATCAAAACGGCCCTCTTCCCAGTTCAACATTCTCCAGGCTGCAACTTGACCCAAGCTCGTGACTTGCTGAGGATTCATGGATTCAAAAACAGCAAGGGCTGAAGAAGGAGCAATATTTTTTAAAATTTGAATAGGAATTTGTGCACCTCGCTCAACAAAAAAAACAAATCCATCTGTATTTGCAGACCACGATGACTCGCCCATTCTCCATTGAAACAATTCAAATTTTCGTGTGGACCTTTTGTTAAGATCCCATTGAACCCCTTGAATAAAATCAAGAGGCCCCACGACAGCAACACGTATTGGCTCTTCAAAAGATAAATTAGGATCCATCCCCATAGAATACGGGTTCACACTTACGCGTTCAAGCTTGAGAAAGCCTGCTTTAGCGTCAACATTTTTGTTTATTCATTTACTTTCAAGGCAATTGTTGAAGGCCCATTTTCAACAATTCTTTTTTCTCGAATTGCCTCGGCTACGGCCTGAAAGTCGGGCTTCCCTAAAACAGCTTCTGCAAAATCAGGCGTTGAATCTTTGTACTGACCTATATATTCATTTTTGAAGTTTGAGATTCTCTCAAGTGCTTCGTCCAAATAAGACAGAGGGAGAAGTCCGCCCTCAAAGGCTTTCACTAATCGCTCATGAGCACTCATAGCTGCATCAAAATTTTGGCAAATAAGCACATGATCACATCCTGCTTCAACTGCCATCAAGCAAGCATCATCAATTCCGTAATCATTCACGATCGCGCCCATTTCCATATCATCTGAAAAAACAAGTCCCTTGAAACGAAGCTCATTTCGCAAATAATTACGAATAATTTTTTTAGATAAAGTTGCGGGCCTCTCTGAATCAAGAGCTGTATTTAAAATATGCGCCGTCATGATTCCATTGCATCGAGCACGAATAGCTCTTCGAAAAGGCATCCAATCACAGGCTTCCAATTGATCCTTCGTCAAGTGACACTTGGGTAATTCACTGTGCGAATCTACATTCGCAGGGCCGTGTCCAGGAAAGTGTTTTGCAACGGCCATCACACCGCCCTTCTGCAAACCACGAACGGTAGCAGACACAAGATTCGAAACAATTTCAGGATCAAGACTATAAGCACGATCACCCAGAGCAGGAGCATTCATGTCTCGAGGCACGTCTGCGACTGGTGCAAAATTTAATCGGACTCCAACAGCGTGAAGTTCTTTGGCCATAATAAAGCCAAGCTCAAAGGTTGTTTTAGGAGAATTCAAATCCCCGCAAGTTTTGGCAGGTGGAATTTTTGTAAAAGGCTCGCCAAAACGTTGCACTCGGCCCCCTTCGTGATCAACACCCATCCACGTTGCCCACCCTTTATAGCTATGAGGAATAATCGCGGCTTGAATGTCATTACAAAGAGAAACGACTTGATTTATGTTTTGATAATTTCTTTTAAACAAAATAACCCCGCCAGGTGCGAGTTTATTTAGAGACTTTTTTTCTTCAGAAGATAATTGGGGACCCGAAACGCCCACGATCAACAACTGCGCAACTTTGCGTTCCAAATCAGAATTCATCATATTTAAAGATAACGAACTCCCTTAGGATCAAACAATGACGAAAATCTGTCACACACACTTTGTAAAATATACAAAAGTAAAAAAAGAAGCAAAGCTGGAAGTAAAAAACGCTCTGGCGATAAAAACAGATAACTTCTACCTTCGCTCAAAAGACGTCCCAAACTTGGAGTAAGTGGATCAAATCCAAGTCCCAAAAACATTAAAAGACTTTCACTCAAAATGACTCTTTTTAAAAGTGATAAAGCTGAAATGGAGAGAGGTAAAAAAAGCCTTGGTATAATATGAACAAAAAAAAGTCTCAGCCGAGAAGCTCCCAAAGCACGAGCAGCCTCAACATACTCATAAGAATGCGCTTGAATTACATAAACTCTAAGGTGCCTGATCAATCCCGGCACTTGAGTGATAAAAATACTTATGAGTATTGCCCCTATACTTCCTCCCGAGACACCCGCAATACTTAAAAGAAGCAATTGATTAGGAAGAGCTATAACAACATCTAAAATCGAAAGAAAAGATTTGGTCACTAGATTTTCTTTTTTAAATAAAAAAGCACAAAAAAGAGAAAAGGGCAGGCACAACACCAAACACTTTCCACCAAGCGAAATAGAATAAAGAACTCCCTCCAAAAGCTTGAGAGTAAAGGAAACAAAAGAAGAATTAAACATCTACTTTCCTTTTCAATAAATAACTGATTTGAAGACTCGAAAGATGAAAAACTCCTAAAAGTAAAAGTAAAGAATAAACTAAAGGCAAATCACGCCCTCTCAACGCTTCAAGAGTAAGGGCTCCTACCCCCGGCAAATCAAAAAGTGCCTCCACTAAAATCGATCCAGAAATAAACCCTAACCAAGTGAGCAAAGACAAGGAAAGAAAAGCCGGAAATACATTTGTCAAAACATGCATCCAAAGGATTCTTTTTTTGGATAAGCCTTTTGCTCTTAAAATAAGAACAAACCGCTGTCTTAAAACATGATCGACTTCAGCCTCTAATTCTCTAAAAAAACGAGGGGCCACCAAAAGAGCTTGAGCAAAAGCAGCCAAAAGTAACATCATTTTTATATTTTCAGATCCAGCCGGACAATAACTCGTAAACTCACAAAACACCCAAACAAAGAGAGGAAAAATAACTAAAGCAGGAAGTGAAAGAAAAATATTTGCCAATTGCCTCATCTTTTTTTTGTCTTGATAAAACATAAAAAGAACCAAAAGAAGGGACAGAAACAGAGATAAAACAGAAAGATAAAGTGTCAGATGAAGATGTTTCCAAATGATGGATAAATTTCTTTCTTTATAAGCAAGGCTTGTGCCCCAGTTGAAAGTAAAAAAATTAAGTAGTTCTGAAAAAAAACTTTCTTGCCCTAAGTGTGTATTTGAAATCGTCTTTAAATCCTGAAGATTCGTTTCAGAATCACTTATAAGATCCGCTATACTTCCAGGAAGTTTCCACACAAGCTCGCGAATGAATGTGAAAACCAAAAGAATGCTCACAAAGTAATAAGCAATTCCCCGTATGAGCCTCACACTTTTGAATTAGTCACAAAAAACTAAAGTGGCCAGAAGTCTTTTGCTTTTTCGTACGATAAACGAGGATGCCTCATTTTTAAGATCTCTTCCCACAAATGAGAAAACCCTTTTTCAATCATTTGCTTTGCTTCTTCAAAATATTGCCTCTGATTGAGATCAATCCAAAACTCGTCACTGTCTTTTACAAATTCCTGAGAACTAACTTTAAAACCCCCATGAGTTAAGGGTTCATAGAGAGCCTCAAACAAATTCGATTCACGAGGCAAAATTTTCTTAGACGATATAAAGTGAATGCTTTGAGCAGACAAGACGTGAACTCCTAAAAAATGGGCTGGCTTTTTCTGATCAGAACTAACCTTTTGAGGGTCTCTTATCCAAGAACCCTCACCATTAACCCACAAGGGCTGATAGCGACTGAGGTAATTCGAATTAAAACTCAATGCCATTTGATTATGGCCAGAGGAAAGCATTCTTGAAAGATTAATATGAGCAAGCGTATCTCCATTTAAAACCATCAAGGCTTCATCTTTTACAAAACCCTCTTCGATAATTTTAAGAATTGACCCGCCCGTTCCTAAAATTTGATTTTTTTCATGAGAAAAAGAAAGCTTTAAGTCTGGCAAAAGAGATGAGAACAAACACAAAGACTCAGAAATCTGCTCCGCCAAATGATGTGCGTTCACGCAAACTTCGCTCACTCCTGCCTGCTTAAGTTTCCAGAGTGCAAAAAACAAAGGCTCCACACCCGCTACTGGAATTAATGGTTTAGGAATTTTATCGGTCCATGGTCTGAGTCTCGTTCCAAATCCTGCGGCGAGAACAAATGCTTTCATGAACACTTATCCGCAATCAGAACGAGTTGTTTTTTTAGCCACTTTAATAATTTTTTTTCGTCATTTTGAATAAGCGAATTTTCACCCAGCCATTCTAATCCTTGAATGGCGCCTAAAAGCGCAGCCTCTACATAAACAAAACAGGATGGATTTCCACGATCCAAATAGAAAGAAGAATAACTTCCAATTGCTTTTAAAAGACGTTGAATCTTCATACGCTCAATTTCTTCGTCAATTCCATCCAAGAATCTTTCGTCTGTTTGAGCTTTCCATTCTGCAAGAAGTTGCTGAATGAAGTCGTTTTTCAAGTGCGCATAGGGATCCCACAAAAGAGAAACGAGGTCATAACTTACGGGTCCCATTCGAGCATCCTGAAAATCGAGTGCGAACAAGTGTCCATCTCTCACGAGAAGATTTCTTGAATGAAAATCACGATGACACAAAACTCTTGGACGTTGAGATAAGAATTCTGAGTTATATCGAGTCAACGATGCAATTCGAATGTCATCTTTCAACAAGCCCGCTGCAAAAAACTTTTCGGTGTGCAACATTTCTGCATTAAATTTTTCAAAATCAAAAGACCAAGACCAGTGAGGCGCTACTTTTAGCTCATCTGTAAGACGATCATCTTTTTGACCCTTATTTCTTTGAAGCAAATAAAGCATTGTTAAAGCTTCGCGATAAAGCGAATGCGTCTGAGCAAACTGGAGAAAAAAATCTCCGCAATCTTCAACGAGGATCCAACCTTCTTGACCTGACACACCAAAAATTTTTGGCACTCGAATACCAAAAGAGGCAAAAATTTGTTGGGCAATCAAGAACGGATGATGTTGAGGATCATCAAAAGCCTCTGCGGCCTGCAAAACATAGCTTGGAGTTTGACGTTGTAAAGTTTCTTGTTCACTTCCGTGAGGTTTTGTGACAGAAATCCGATAATATTTACGGGTGGATAATTCTCCCGCTAATACTTTGACCTCTGTACTCTCATTCGAATGAATTACGTCAACAAACTTTGATTTTAGGATTCCAAATTCTGGTGTCATCTTTCTCGCGGAAACAGTCTCTTGCGCCCCCTAAGACTAATGTAGCATAAAGTTAAGAAAGTCTTCTATGGATATTGGAAAAGATACTTACTTCGTGGGACAAAGGAAAGCCATGAAGAATCTTCTTGTTGCTTCTTTTATTCCTGCTGTGATTCTTTCTCAAATTAAATTCGCAGAGGCTCTCTCTTATTCTTCGAATTTAAAATTTAAAATTACAAATAAAAGAATTCTTCCAGAAGATCTTAGTAACTACGTAAAAATCAGTCATGAGGTTGTTGCTAAAATAGAAGCAAAGGCTTCACCTGAAGAAATTCTTTTAAAAACTCAAAAGATTTCTTCTCAAAAAAATACTCAGCCCAACAAAACACTTCCTCACGAAACGGCGCTAACTCCAAAGGGGATCATTCCTTTGCGCAAAGCAAACATTACCCAAATTTTTGTTGTGGATGAAGAAGCCCTCTTGAACGGCCAGATTCATCCTCTTTCAAACGCACAGATTTCTCTTATTCACCCCAACCTCAACTCAAAGCTTCAGCTTTCAACAAATGAAAAAGGGCTTTTGAGTGTTCCCTATCCCATAAGCGAATCCGTAAGGTTCTTTGTTCGCGCAACGGGTTTTGTGATGGGCATGGGATACGCCACCATGGGTGAAGTCAGCGTTGTTCCACTTGTGAGTGAAAAACGAGTTTCAACACTTGCGAAATCACTTTCTCTCAGAATTCCCGCAGGACAAATCTCTATTGTAGGAAGATTTTTAAATCCAAACCTCAAAGCCATTCAACATTCACAAATTCGTTTCGCAAACACTGGGGCAGAAATGATTTACTCTGGATCTTTTTTCGGAATCCCTGGATATTACATGCGTAAATTCAAGGAAACAGGTGTGGATGGCGGCTTTATTGCCAACGGCCTAAGCCGAAGCCTTCACTCAATAGAAATTTATCATGAAGAAGAAACTCTTCCTGGTTATCAAATAGACTTAACGGGAATTCCTGAAGACATTCACTTCCTCTCACTTGCTTTGCAAAGCGGCACTGCTCTCAACATTAACTCGAGTGTCGTGGACGGAGATAGTTTTGAGCGTCCTGACTGCGGATTGCAAGCTCTTGTCTCTGGACAAAGCAATGTCTTCATTCCTCAAGAAGATGGCAATCTGTGGATTGAATCGCGCATGCGCCCCACTGTGAGCAACATTAAAATCAAACCTGCTTGCAAGGGTTACCTGCCGACTTACATTAGCCAGATCTCACACAACACTCTCTTTCCTCCTACGATTGGTCTTTTTAGTTCAAAATCTATCAATCAAATGCTCAAGACCCTCAATCGAAGCTGGTCAAATGATGAGTCTTTAGTTTTAGGACACATCTATCCTCAAAAAGATTTCAAGCATCCTGAAATTGCTGAAACAACTGTGAAAATTTTTGATGCTCACGGACAGCGTGCGAATGCCGAAATTTTTTACTTCGACCGAGAAAATAATCTTGATCCCCGCATTCAAAGCACTGATTCACACTACGAAAACTTTCTCGTAACTGGCCTTGAAGAAGGCGAATATCATTTCATATATCAAGACGCTCACACCAAAGCGGGCCATGGAATGCAAGTTGTACGAGTCCGTTCTGGTGGAATCACACAAGTAGATTTTTAGTTCTTAAGTTGATTGCGCGTCGACCGTAACTTTTCCACCTGACTTATGCAATCGAGACAAAGTCATCATTGTTGCCCGGTAGCCTTTACGGATAATCATCTCTGCGTCTTCTTCTTTCAAAGAAAAGCTTGGCATATGAAACATTTGTGAATCGCTTGGCATCGGATGAATGTAAATGTAATCAATTGTTGGATTGTATTCAAAACGCTCCACTAAGCGATCAATCAATTCATCGCAAAGTTTAGGATCAAGATGCTTTTCTTTAAAAAACTTGAAAACCTCTTTTAAAAGCAATCTTTCTTTGCGGCGTGTTCCTCGCACCGAACGAATTTTTTTATCGAGCAACTGCATCAAAGCCTGCAATCCAATGCTTTGAACTCCTAAATCAGAAAAACTTCCGCCCTCAGGCCTCAACCAAAGTGGCTGGGAGACGTGACTACAAATTGCCAAATCGCATCCTACTTCTTGTGGAATGTGATCACTCAACGGCTCTCTGATTTCTCCATCAAAAAAATCTCTTGCTCGTCGATCAATTTGTATTCTCCAAGGATGAAAAAGCGGAGGCAAAGCCATACTTGCCGCACAAGCATCACTAATCGAAACATCATCACGAAATTCAACCATCTGAGCACTGTCAAAATTGCTACGATTTCCGAAAATTACTTTTCGAGGCTCATTTAATTCAGTCGCAACAATATAAAGGTTGGCTGCAAGCTCGCTAAACTTGTCGGTCTTTAATATGTGACTCAACATATAACGACGGATTCCTTCAGTACTAAAAGGACTTTGGAATGATTTCTTTGTGAACGACGCAAGAAGCAAAGTATCGAGATTTAAAAGGCTAAGTGCTTTATCAATGCGTGGACTAAAGATGTCTCGATAGCGAATTGGTGGAAGCTCTCCCTTATTAAGATTTTTATTTCGATAAGCCCCTGAGAAGTCTTGAATCCTTCCCCCTTCAGCTAAAAAACTTGCAATAAAACTTCCAGCAGAAGAACCAACATAAGTCGAAATCGTTGGTTTTTCGTCAATGCTCTTTGTGCCATTGTCTTTTTTAAGGCCCCCTGCAAAAGCAAAGCCCAATTGCTCAAGCGCCATCACAACACCCGTATGGAAGCAGGCGGCTTTCACTCCACCGCCTCCGCAGACCAAAGCAATGTTCTTTTTTTCAGAAAGCTGGATTCGACTCACAGTTCTATCTTAAGCGGTGTCAGGATTTTTCACGAGTGGATAGTCACGAATAAACATTTGAATAAACCATTTTGAATAAACCACTGTGCAGACGCAGGATTCCTTGCGCATTTTTTAGAAGCACCTTAGACTTTTCTTATGGCCTGGATTGATTTAGCGCAGTTTGCGACCAAGTACGGAGTGTCTCAATCCACTTTACGCAGACGTATACGCGCCAACACAATTAACTTTAGGCTTGAGCGGGGAAAATATTTTTTAGATGATTCACCCAGCGTACTCAGTGAAGCACCGTTGTTCGCGCGCAATGTGAATCAACCTGTATCAACAGCCGCTTCGCAAAGAGCTCTTCAATCTCATCAAAGCATCCCAGAACAAACAAGCGATACAATCGCAATTGAAGAAGAGAACCGTCGCCTCAAAAAGCAACTTGCAGAACTTGAGACATTTGTAAGTGCACTTGAAGCAGAGGTTCGAAGATTACAAGAACTGGTAAACCCACAAAGAAATGACTTCGGAGTTACAGAATCTTTTTAATGAAGCGGTCCTAGCTCAAAGCCAAGGAAACAATACACTTGCTCTTGCAAAATATTCGGCTGTTCGAAAGCAAGGCTTCACAAGCTCTTCAATCGAATTAAACGAAGCCCTTATTTTTGAAAGCCAAGAAGAGTACGGAAAAGCACTTGCGCGCATTTCAAAGGCGCAAAACATGGAACGCAGCCCCTGGCTTGCGTTCGAAGTACAAGAACGAATTCAAAAGAAAGTAAGTAGCAATCGAGGTTACTCCATCGGAAGCTTTGGAGAAGTGATGGAAGAAAGCTCTAAAGTCCTTCGTCCTTCTGAGGGATTTTTTGTAGGACTCACTCTTTTAGGATGCTTCTTTGTTAAACGAGGAATTGGATATAAAAATCGAATTGATTTACCGATTCTCTTTGTTACAAGTTTTTTTATTCTCTTTGCTCTTTTCGCATCTTTCTCAAATTCTACAGCCTACGTGCTGAGTGATACAGAACTCAAAAGCGTTCCTGTCGAGGGCAGCGCTCCTAAAATGAATCTTCTCAGAGGCAGTAAAGTTTCCGTGTTACAAGAAGGCGAACAATTTGTTGAAGTCGAACGGCCCGGAGACTTCAAAGGTTGGGTCTCTAAAGACAGTCTTTTTGAAAATTAAAAAAATGAATTAAGGATCAAGAGTTTTCCTTGAATAATCCACAAAAAGTTTTTTTAATTTTTTTGTGATTTTATTTGTAGAAGGATCCCAAGTTTTTTCATCTACTTTTGACACCCACTGAGCTTCTCTCAAAGTCGACATCAAAAAAACTTCATCGGCATTTAAAAGTTCAGACAAAGGAGCGTCTACTTCTTGAAATTCAAATCCTTCTTTTCGAGCAAGCTCGATGATGAGCCCGCGAGTAATTCCCGCAAGACATCCACTTTCAAGAGTGGGAGTAAAAAGTTTTCCATTCTTTATCCACCCAACATTTGTTCCCGTTCCTTCACACACGTGTCCTTTTAGATTTAAAAAAAGCGCTTCGTTACAGGCATTTTTTTTTGCGTAATAAAGAGCTTTTACATTTTCTCCATAGGAAGTTGTTTTTAATCCAGCCAGCGCGGCCCGCTCACATCGCGGCCAAGGAACCACAGACAAAGAACCTTCTGTTGCCATCTGTGGGAAGGCTCCCGCAGCAATTAAAATATTCGGTGCGGATGTTCCGCGATCTGAACCCAGATCCGCTTCGCCTGTTGTGTAAGTAATTCGCACTCGCGCGTCGCTTAGAGAATTTGCCTTGATCAAATCATCAATGGCTTTTTTCCAATTTGTTTTTTCAATCACATCTGTAGGCATAAACATCCCACTTGCAGATTTTTTTAATCTTTCAATGTGTCGAGTGAGCGCAAAAATTTTGCCCTCATAAGCTGCAAGCGTTTCAAACAAACCGTCTCCCGTCACAAGACCATGATCCACTGGTGAGATACGAGCCTGAGACATTTCTTGCAGAGCGCCGTTAAGCCACACATATTTCATATGATCAGAGTAGCAAAGCTCCCCTTGAAGGTCATATCCTTGCCTTATGAAATTTGATCGAAATTTACGACTCGCGGCTTTGATTGCACTCACAAGCTTTTCTTGTGCTCATCAAAAAAACTCTGATCAAAAAATTTCAGTAATCGATTCAAAAGAATTAAAAGTTGGCCCTAAAGACCTAAACTTTGAAAAGTTAAAAAGCCTCACCTCAGAGCTTGAAGTGCCTTTTACGAAAGGCACTTCCTCAAACACTCACACCATCGTGGGTTTTCCCCTCATCAATGTTTTAAATTCTGTTTATGGAGACAAATGGAAATCCTTTGAAGGAATTCTTTTTACCGCCCTCGATGGTTACAAAATTGATATCCCCACTTCACGAATCCTCAAATACAACCCCATCCTGGGTTACCGATATAAAAACCCTGATCTTGCTTTTACCTACGACTCCAAAGGAACTGAGGGCATTATCGATCTTGGCCCCTACTACCTCGCGTGGGATAACATAGCTCACCCAGAACTGATTCGAGATGGCGGATACGGCTGGCCTTACCAAATAGGACAAATCGAGACGATTCGATATGCTTCTTACTATTCAAAAGTTTTTCCTTTTAAAAAGGTTGATCCCGCTATTCGTGAAGGTTTTGAAGCTTACAAAAAAAACTGTATGGCCTGTCACGCACTCAAAGATCAAGGCGGACAAAAAGGTCCTCAACTTTGGCCCTATCCTCCGCTTCAACGCTTTGGTCGCGAAAAGTTTACCCAGTGGGTTTTAAATCCTCAGCAGCTAGCACCTCAAACAACTATGCCTGCGCTGAATCCTGAACTTAGTTTAAAAGAGAGAAGAATATTGGCTTCTAAAATTTATCTTTATCTCGCGGCTTTACATAAAAGCAAAAATTAAAGACGCTCACCAAAGATCAAAGATCCTACTCGAATCAAGTCCGATCCTTCTTGAATTGCAAAACGATAATCAGAGCTCATTCCCATACTTAATTTTGCACGAGGATAAACTAAATCTCGGAATTTTCTCAAAGACGCAAACTGAGAGCGAACTGTTGCTTCATCTGAATGACTCAAATCACTGGCCATACCCATGAAGCCTACAAATAATTTTTCTAAATTCTCTTTTTGAATTAAATCCAAAAGAGATTTCGCTTCTTCAAAACTTGCACCCAACTTTTGATTTTCAGAACTAATGTTTACTTGAACATAAAACTTTGCACTTGAACCTTTAAGAAGCATCAACTCTTTTTCTCGAGAAAGAGTCTGAAAAACTTGAGTGAAATTTAAAAGCTTTGGAATTTTACGGCTTTGCAAGGCTCCTAAAAAATGCCATTCCACATTTTGAATTTGCTGAGTTTTTTCTTGAAGCTCTTCAAAATAATTTTCGCCCAAACATCTAGGAAAGTTTTTGATTTTTAAAAACTCTTGAATTTTTGAAACACTTTGCCCCTTCGATACAGGCAGAAGAGTCACTTCATTTGTTTTGCGACCCGCACCCTGACAGGCTTTTTCAAAATTCAAATAAAAATCTTGAAAGCTTTCTTCAAAATTTTGCTGAGACTTTAGAGAACTCATTTTAAATTTTATTTCCCAAAAACTTTTTTTGCCAAATCGACACTTGCTTATGAATTTCAAAAACCGGAAGCCCCATCACACTTGCGTAAGAACCCTCTACTTTTTCAACAAATTGAAGTGCGGGTCCCTGCACTCCATAAGACCCTGACTTATCCAAGGGCTCACCTGTTTTGACATAAGCCTCAATCTCCTTGAGTGAGGCCTTGCGAAAACGCACCTTCGTTGAAATCAAATCCTGAAATTCATCCTGAAGGACCTCACCCTGGTACAAGCCCACATAATAAGCTGTTTGAACTTGATGTTCTTTACCCATAAGCTCAGTGAGCATCTGAATGGCACCCTTTGGTCCCTCGGGTTTTCCGTAGAGGATTGGGCCTCGAACAACCACTGTATCTGCTGCAACAATGAGCGCCCAAGTATTTTTATTTTCAATTTTCTCTTGGTAAAGCTCGTAAGCCTGGCGTGCCCCCAAAGCCTTTATAGCGATGCATTCCTTGAGGTACTGAGCTGGGCTTTGATTTTTTTGCCATTTAGGCTCTTCTAAGAGTGAATTAATTTGCTCTACATTTTTGAAAGCGGAACTCAAAAGTTCTAATCGTCTTGGGGACTTAGAAGCGAGAAATACCTTGTCAGGAAGCATGTTTTACTGTACTATCCCCTAAGCCTATTCTCAGGCAAGAAATTCGTACAGGAGGTCTTCGGTTGGCGATATTTAAAGTTGGCGACAACGCAGTTTATCCCTCACATGGTGTGGGAGTCGTAAGAGGGGTTCAAGTTAAGGAAGTTGGTGGAAGTAAGAAGTACTTCTATATCCTCCAATTGCATCATAACGGAAGCACTATCCTCATCCCTACAGATAAAGTCAAAGATGTAGGTTTACGCGCCATCATTTCTGAAAAAGAAGTTCCCAAGATCTACCGAATTCTTAAATCCAAAGACGAAGCGACAGACGCTCAAACATGGAATCGCCGTTATCGCGAGTACATGGAAAAAATCAAAACAGGAAGCATTTTCGAAATTGCTGAAGTTTTGCGCGATCTGTACCGTTTGAAATTTGATAAAGACTTAAGCTTTGGTGAGCGCAAAATGCTCGACACAGCAAAGAGCTTACTCGTAAAAGAACTTTCACTCGCTCAACGCCTCAAAGAAGAAGATGTTGAAGACGAGCTCAAAGAACTTTTCGAAATTTCTTTAGATCTCCAAACAGACGCTTAAGAGAATCAACCATAAGTAGCTGCCACTTTTAAGGAGTGCTGCTAAGCTAATGGGCATGTCTACACTCTTGAGATTTGCTCCCTCGCCTACTGGTGAATTGCATCTTGGTAACCTTCGCACAGCTTTTTTAAATTGGCTTATTTCACAAAAACTCGGTGGCAAACTTCTCGTTCGAGTTGATGATACCGACACGAAAAGAAACTTACCTGGCGCTGAAGAAAAAATCTTTCGAGATCTCAAATGGCTCGGCATTCACCACTCTCACATTGAGCATCAATCCAAACGTGGCGATCTCTACACAGACGTGATCAAAGGTCTTGTCGCTTCTGGTTCCGTCTATCCGTGTTTTTGCTCCACAGAACTTTTGGAAGAAGAACGCCAAGCGATGCTCAAGATGGGTAAACCTCCTCGCTATTCTGGACGTTGCCGAAACTTGAGCTCTGAAGATGTGCAAAAGAAAATCGCAGCAAAAGAACCTTTTTGTTATCGATTAAAAATCCCTCATGATCGCGGTACTGTGAAATGGGACGATCTCATTCGCGGACCTCAAAGTTTTGAAGCTGATCATTTTGGAGACTTCGTTCTCACTCGCGAAGACGGATCTGCCACTTACAACCTTGCGTCCATCATCGACGACGTGGATATGAATGTGACTCACATCGTGCGTGGGGAAGATCACGTGAGCAACACTCCTCGACAAATCTTGATTGCAGAAGCTGTGGCAAAAATCCCTGGCATCAAAGCTTCGCTCACACGCAAAATTGCAGATGTGCGCTTTGGACACATCCCCCTTCTCTTAGCTGCCGACAAAACAAAACTCAGCAAACGAAACGGAGCAAAGACAGTTGAAGAATATCAAAAAGAAGGAGTTCTTCCTGTATCTCTCAAAAATGCTCTCGCTCTTGTTTCATGGAATCCTCCTGAAGGAAAAGAAATCCTCACTACAGAAGAATTGATTCAAGTTTTTGAAATCGGAAAGATGAGCACTCATCCTTCTGTTTTTGCAGAAAGCAAACTTCAGTGGATAAACAGTGAACATCTCAAGAGAGTTCCTCAAAATGAAAAAGTGCAATTAGCGGAGCCTTTCTTAAAAGACTTAGCGGGTCCCATAAAAATCACAGAAAAAATTCTCGATTTAGTTTGGCCCGAGCTTCACGTGCTTTCTGAAATTCCTTTAAAACTAAAACCACTTTTGGCACCTGAATCTCAAACGCCCACGGAATTTGATAAAAAAGTTGCTCAAGCCTGGCTCGATTGTTTCACCGCGGATTTTGGGCTCTGGCAAAAAGATGTGCAAAATTCTACAGGAGCAAAAGGCAAGAATTTATACTTTCCTCTGCGCCGCGCTCTCACTGGGCAAGAACACGGTTTTGAAATGCGCGATTTAGTAGACATCCTTGGTGAAACTCTCATCAAAGAAAGACTCAAGAACTATGTCGCTTCCTAAGATCATGCTCACCAACACGCTTGGTGGAAAAAAAGAAGAATTCAAAGCACTTCACCCTGGCAAGGTTACTCTCTATGCTTGTGGCCCCACCGTATACGGCAAGATTCACGTAGGAAACGCTATGGCGGCTTTGGTCTCTGATCTTGTCACACGCGTGTTTCGCTTGGCGGGCTATCAAGTAGAATGGGCCTCAAACATTACCGACGTGGATGATAAAATCATCAAGGCCGCAAACGACGAAAAAGTCAGCGCTCAAGAGATTGCCGGTCGTTTTACTGAAATTTATTTAAACGAGATGAAGGAACTCAACGTTCAATCTCCCACTCATAGACCAAAAGCCACGGAAAGCATTCCCGATATGCTTTCTATGATTGAAGCTCTAATTGAAAAAGGCTTTGCATACGCTGCCGAAACTCCTTTTGGAAAAGATGTTTACTTTAGAGTTCGTAAATTTAAAAACTACGGAAAACTTTCAAATAAAAATCTAGACGAGCTTCAAACAGGAGCGCGCATTGAGCCCGGAGAAAGCAAAGAAGATGGGTTGGATTTTGCTCTTTGGAAAGCAGCAAAACCTGGAGAGCCCTCATGGCCAAGCCCCTGGGGCGAAGGTCGCCCTGGCTGGCACATTGAATGCTCGGCTATGATTCACAAACATTTTCCTGCGGGAATCGATATTCACATGGGTGGATTGGATTTGATTTTTCCGCATCATGAAAATGAAATTGCTCAAAGTGAAGCATGCCTTGATCATAAATTTGCTCGCTATTGGATTCATAACAACCTGCTCACTATTGAACGTGAAAAAATGTCGAAAAGTCTTGGAAACATTTTTACCGCAGAAGAATTTTTGAAAAATTACGGCGCAGAAGTTTTGCGATTGTTCATTTATCAACACCATTACAGAAGCCCTATAGATTTTAGCGAAGAAAATTTGTGTCGCACAGAAGCTCTTCTTTCAAAACTTTATGCTGCTAAGAAAAAAGCATTTGAAGTTCTGGGATCGCTGAATCCTCAATCCTTAGAAAAAGTTCCCGAGATTGAAACGTCTTTGTATGATGACTTCAACACCGCCAAAGCTCTGGGAATTATGATGAAGAACCTTCGTGAGGCCTTCAAACAAAATACCGCAGAAAGCTGGAAGGCTTGGGTGCCTGCTTTGAAATATTTTAGTGAGGTTTACGGAATTCTCGAAAAAGATCCTGACTCCGTGATTGCTGAAATTCACAATCGCAAGCTCAAACGCCTTGGAATCACCGAAGCTCGTGCCCAAGAAATTGAATCAAAGCTTGAAGAACGTGTTCGCCTAAGAGCCCAAAAGGACTTTGCAACGGCTGATAAAATCCGTAAAGAACTCGAGGATTCGGGCGTTTTGGTAATGGATGGAGCCGAAAACTCCACTTGGTCGTTAAAAAGTGGCCTCTCTTAAGCGATGAATTGTTGATTGCCGACGCATTTTGAGTAAAAGTCTATTCATCAACGGTGATTGTAGCTCAGTTGGTTAGAGCGCTAGATTGTGGTTCTAGAGGTCGCGGGTTCGAGGCCCGTCAGTCACCCCAGATTTTTCGAGATTTTTAACCCTCATCCTTCAAAAAAACATCTCGAGCAATATTGTTCTCAAAAAAGAAACAGTTTAATAGGCCCATACCATGACACATGTTTTACACTTTTTGCCAGCCAAACGCGTCTTCAACCGGTTCAACCCAAGTCCCATTTTTATCACAATATCCTAAATAGTAGCCTATAAAACTGCGCCCCAGATACATTCTTCCATTTCTTTTATTCCAACCTGCTGGCCTGCAAACGATCTACTCAAGCTAACTTTCATTGTCCTCGTGCAAATCCATACACATTGAGTAACTGTAATTTTTTCTGTGTTTTGCCCAACCGTTATTTCTCATTAGGCAAAGCGCTCTACAAAAGATAGAGAAGATTGAACCACGATGGTTGTCCTTCTAAGTTCAACTAACTACTTGTGTCCAACAGCTCTTTTTTGTTCTGAAGGATCGGAATATCCTCTACCGTCTCGATACGCCAAAAGTTCTTTGATTTTTGAATCAAGCCTCAAGATCTCATCTTTGCGATTTTTCGACCAAGCTTGAGATCCAACTCTTTCAATTCGCCAGCCTCGTTTTAGAAGAAGCCCTTCCCGAATGTCATCCCTATCTCGAGCGTATGGATGCGAATGCCATATGCCCCCATCACATTCAATTCCCAGTAAAAAGTTGCCAGGAATATTAGGATGATGAACACCTATATCAATATAGAAGCCACTCGACCCTATCTCTAATGAAACCTGGTGGCCCAATGCTTCAAGTTCGCGCTTCACATCAATAGAAAATCGACTCGGCTTTCTACGAGCAATTACTCCGCTAATACCGAACGAATCGAGAACCCTGGTCACTTCATCAATTTTTTTTTCTGAAATAGCTTTTGCATATTTTAAATATCGACCAAAAGTCGCCAGGTCTGGATTCTTTGCAAAATGTTCCCCGTCGCTTGGAATTTCGCTCGGGTCAAACGATGTAATTACGTGCATCCTTTCGCGTGCTCTAGTGACCGCAACATTTAGCCTGCGTCCACCTCCCTGTTTAGACAATGGGCCAAAATTTAAATAAACTTTTTTGCCTGGTTTCGACCGTGCATAACCAACTGCTAAAATTATAATATCGCGCTCATCACCTTGAACATTCTCTAGATTTTTAATGAATAACCCCGCATCTGCATCGTTCTGCTTAAAATTTCTAGCTCGATCTACAAGATTTCTAAAAGACTCATCTGACATCATAAGCTTGTCCAAAGCATCTTCCAATGCGTTCACTTGGGTTTGCCCAAGAGCTATAATGCCGCATGATTTGTATGGGTGTTGAAGTAAAATCTCTTTCAATTTTAAAACTGTTTTTTCGGCTTCAAAAAGATTGCCAAGTTTACTGTCGTAACAAGCCTCATTGACCATCTCGAAAGTAAGTGCCGTTGTCTCCGTAACAATATATGGATTTGGTGGAGCAATTAGTTTTCCGCCGTAAAATGCTCTATTTGAAAATGCGATAAGCGACTCACACTTACTTCGGTAATGCCATTCGAGCATTACTGACGGACAGGATTGAGCAGCAAGATCCAGGATACTGTTTGCAATTTCAAATTCGTCATCTTCGTCGTTATCGTCAGCAATAGTCGCTGCGAAAAAATTTGTTGGCGGCATTTGCTGCGGATCACCCACAACAACCATAGTTTTTGCTCTGACGATTGCAGGAATCGCATCCTCTACTCTAACTTGCGAGGCTTCATCAAAAATAATTACGTCGAACAATCCAAACGTTAAGGGCAGCAATTGGCTAATACTTAAAGGACTCATCAACCAACATGGCTTAAGTTGCATCATTGTATCGAGAGCACCTTTTTCCATAATTTCGCGAGGAGAAAGAACTTTTCGTTTCTTTGTAGCTTCTCTATTAAGTAGCCATAAGCCGGAATCGTTTCGGTCCTCTCCTGTCCATCTCTTTGCAAACTTTTGCTGAACTGCCTGCCTTGCTGCTTCTTGATGTTCCTTCAAATTATCCCTCAAGGTCCCTATTATGTCGCCCCAAGTGTTGTGTTCAAAAGAGCGCAGAACTGGTAGTTGACCAGAAACTTCGTCCTTCCATCCAAGAATTGCCGAGCTGAACAAAAGTTTAGATAGTGAAGCCTGATTGGCCCAAAGTTTTTTAAAGAAAAAATCGTATGTAGATTTCATTGCATATGTAGACTCTATATTCAGAAATTTATTATCTACTCGCTCTAGTTGATCTAGATCTTCTACTGTTATTAGCAACGAACTAACAAATTTTAACGCTGTCATCTCATCGCCGCTTTTAAGCTTTGGGACTGTAGTCAAATATCTACTTAGAGACGCCCATTCAACAGATAGTTTCTCATGTAGATCTAGCATTTCCCGCATTTTTACATAGACATCCTTTAAGTGTTCGCAGTACTTCTCTCGAGCAGTGTCATCATAGATTTCTGGATCTATTAGCACCGCTGGCAAATCATTTCTTCTGTCCAAATACTGTTGAAGTTTGCTTAAAGTTAACGTTGCAGATGTTAATGAAGCATCAATACTTGCCTTGTCTGTTATTAAAGGTGTTTCATCTAGCGCATAATCTTTGAAACTCGCGACAAACTCAGTAAACGCGTTCCTTAGTTCTCTAAAACTTTCAAACTCTCGTGAAGTCCCGCTCCAATTATTGCAATGCTGTTGACGAAGTTTTCTGTGCGACCAAAAGGTAGGAGTAAACCAATCCATTACTGTCCTTGGCAACTTGTAATAGTTTTCAAGTCTTTCAATTATCGATAGGTTTGAATCCTGCTTAATACCGATTTGAATTTCAAAATGCTTGTTCATCACTCCATGAAGCTCAGCTATCCGTTTAGATACTGACTTGGTCTCAAGTGGTTTTTTAGACGCTAATATAGAATAATAAGACTTCCAGCCCGCAGCACCTAAATCCAACTGCAGCAGTTCTGAAATTCGTTCAGAAACTGCCTTTATCTGCGCTTGATTGTGAGGGTCTTTCACTTCAACAGCTAGCTCATTGCGAAGCTGTACAAGTCTACATACTTCGCGCTGAAATTTTTCAACAAAATTTTTTAGCTCCTGTCGCAAAGCCTGGGTGTAATGTAGCTCTTTGTTGCGGTAACGCCAGGGATGACTTTCATAGCAAGAGACTGTTGTAATCGAAGCCCTAAGATCATCCAGATCCCTCGCAAGCAACTCTATATTTTCAAATGCAACGTGCTTGACCCATTCATAAACATCAAGATCGAAAAGTTCTCTATCTGCCCCTGCAGTCTCCGCAATCAAGTCAGAAACGACTAGTCCGCTTAATTGGTGTTCACTTGTTAATGCATCTGCATATTTATTTAGAGAAGCCTTAACGTTATCAAGATTTGCAACTGCAACATTCCACTTTTTCTCATTTGCTGCCTTTGGTTTTAAATCGGATAACTCAAGAAATGATTTATATAAATCAGATTTATTTAGATCGCTGCTGTGGATGAGCACTGCTTGAGACGCAATTTCTGCTTGTTTCAATCTATTAAAAACAACGTCGAGTGCTGGTCGCTTCTCCGAGACGAATAAAACACGCTTGCCCTTTGCCAGATTATCCGCAATTAGATTTGTGATCGTTTGGCTTTTTCCTGTGCCGGGAGGTCCTTGAATTACTAAAACGTTGCCCTTGTTAGCACTGTCCAACGCTCGATGTTGAGTTGAGTCAATGTCGATAACAAAATGATTCTCTTTTTCGGAATATTTATCCAACTGCCTGAATTTTTCTGGATCGCTTTCTTTCTTAGGATGATATTGGCCATTAAACAGCAGACTTAAAAGAGGGTGTTCTTCATTTCCCGCCGCAAGGATTTCATCATAATCGCTTATTAGAATTGATCTGCTCGCGTTAAGTTGATCAATATAAAAAACATCGAGAAGAAGAAACTCTTTAGCAGTAACTTTATTGTATATTTCAATCTCTTGCGAAGTAAGTTCCTCAGCTAAAACCGTAGGACTTTTTTCAATTATGTTTCCATTCTCGTCTTTAATGTTTTTAAAGCGAGGAGGAATTTTTGGTACAGTATCGATCCCCGAATCGTCTCGAAGTAAAGTAATTTCAAGCATGCTAAGTTCATTCTTTAAATACTCTATTGCTTCTTCTGTGGTTTCAAAAGCGGTGTCTTCAGAAACTTCAACGCTAAACTGATTTTTCAAAAACAAAACGAGTGATGGGTTCAAATGAATTTCGTCATTTTCCAAGAAAACCGAAATTTTTTTCGCTTTGCTTTTATGGAAATCAACTGGCATTTTGAGAACTGGGGCAATAATTAAATTTTCTGGTGACGCCTGTGGAGGGCGAAGACAAATGAACGGGCCCAGCAACCATGCTCCTGAAATGCCATACTCGCGCTGATGGCTTTCATCGGCTAGACGAGACTTATCTAATCTCTTAGCAAGTTTTTCGTTCTTAATATCATCGAGGAGAAAATGTTCGTGAAGATCTAATCCCTCTTCAGAAAACAACTCCTTGTATGGGGCACTATTGATACGGAAACTATTAAA
>CANIGN010000019.1 GCA_947467125.1 Bacteriovoracaceae bacterium
AGTAACTAAACTTTTTAAAATCAGGAACACTTTCCGAGATAGAAGATCCAGGCTTTAAAGTTTGAATCGCACCCGAAGAGTTTTCAACCTGATTCATGTATCCAAAACGAAGGGCCGCAATGTCGTATTTTCCAACACGCAATAATCCCGTTTCGCCACTTGCCAAATAATCCATCACAGAAGAAGACTCCACTTGTTCACGAGTGCCCGTTTCTTCTTTGGTATAAAAATTAGCTTTATCAGTGCTTGCTTTGAAGTTGTGCATAAGACCCAAAACGTGTCCTACTTCATGAACTCCAACGGCAACGATATTTGCAGGAAGCAATCGATTTGCACAAGCTTTTACAAAATCCGCTTCATCTTCACGAGGGCTCGCACCCTCTCTTAATTTGAGAGTGTATTCAACTATCTCCGGACAAAGTTTCTCAATGTCTTGAACAGTGGCAGAACTTGCAGTGGCCGCCCCACACGTAAGCTGAAGAGATCCTTGATCCTTTGTTTTTTTTCTGTCGGCTAATTTTCTTGCAGATAAAAACTGATCAACGACATCTGGATAAAACTGCGCCTTAGAAAGATCTTTCATCTGGCTCACATCAAAGCCCAAACGATTACGACCCACGTTTTCAAAAGCAAAGCCATGAAGAGCACTGTTTTCTGAGTTTCCGACAGAACCATTCAAAGAAGCAAAGAAATCTTTACGTGAACCTTCCGCTGCCGCCACAACTTTGAGAACGGGGTCCGTCCACTGAGCAGCATTCGCTTCAACCTCAACCTTTGTTTTACGAATGATATACGCGCGAATGTCTCCTACAAGTGAGTGAAACATTTGCGAGGCAAAGATATTGGCCGTTCCGCCTAAAGTTTCGCCCGTCACGTTATCCGTAAAGCCAGGTCCATAACCCAAAAGGCCTGGAGTTTTATTGTCGCTTTCACTCCATATAAAATTCAAAACGATATCGTAGCGAGGATCGCCCAACTGAACTTCTTTACTTTCATCAAGCACTAACCAATTCGCTTTTCCAATTGCCTCAAATCCATCGCTCCAGCTTTTTACAATCTGACGACCCCAATCCTTAAAGCGATCTGGAGTGCCCACGGGAAAATAAACTTTCAGCTGCTTTTTATCGGGATTAAAACGCGACATTAGATGATGACGTTCATTGTCTCGATCTCTCCATCGCATCTGAAATTGCTCAGGACTTAAACCCGCTGGGAAATATCCAAAAAGATAGGAATCTTCTTTTGATAAACTTCTTGGTTTATAGGGCAAACGATTCTCCACTCGCATAAAAGCGTGAGTTACTTTTCGTCCAGACTCAGGATAAGAAAGGGTCACACCCAAAAAATCATCCTGAACTGTGATGTCACTCAAAAACTTACGAGTTCCCAATTCTTTTTCGACTTCATCAATCGAAGTTAGTTCGGCCAAATCAAGTGCCACATAGGGCTTGTCTTTCCACAAAAGCTTATTGCGCTGAGAAGCACGCATTCCATGAAAGCGCCCCATTGCTTCGACTTCTGGATCAATCCAACGAGAAGGAATTCGCACAACGGTTTCAAGATTGAAAGTATTTCCCTTCAAAGAGTGAGGAACTTCTGTACTCTTTGCAGAAAGCAACTTTTCTTGATCGCTAAAGAATTCAATTCTTGTTGCAAGCAAGCGCTCTCCATCATGCAAACTCATGTCCTCTGAAACATCCTTGGTTTTGACGACTGAATTTACATAAAACCATTTTCCTTTGAAAAAATTTGCAGGAAAAATATCTTTATAATCTTCAGCTCTAAAAATCTGACGAGATAAAAAATCTACTTTTACAAATCCGGTACTCTGAAATCCAGAGCGAGGCATTTCGACAAGAATATTGCTTTTTTCGTTATAAGAATTCTTAACGTTTTCAACCTGGAAATATCCTTTTACGGGATAAGCCACAAGAGGAACTGCAATCGTTCCTTCAGGAAGAGACTCAAGAGCTTCGGCATAAGCATGCTCGTCTGTAGGAATTAAATCCTTGGAAGCGACTTTGTAAATTTTTAAAAAATTATCTTCCAATCGAGAAAGCAACGCATACTCAGTTTGTGGTTTTCCGCGAAAAGCGATGTCGCCCAATAATTTTGCATCTGTCTCGTAGGCCACCATCGGAAAATTATAAAAATTATAAAGAGGCGCGCTCACATCAGAACTAAGCGCGGCAGTAGTGGGAGAAGACCCTATAGCTTCTTTAGTTTTGAGCTTAAACCATTGATCATGAAACTCAGAAACTTTGTGTAAATCTTGACCTTGCCCCTGAGCAAACTGCTCGCTGCGCTTTTGGCTGCAAGATGTAAGAAATGTAAGAAGAACTGCGAAAATGAAACTGTTTAAAAGCTTAAGACGCATGGCACATGGACTATAACATGTTGCAACATTCCCGTAAGGCAGGGAGGTCTCTTTTTAGGCAACAAAAACCTTTAAAAGTCTTTCACTAAAGCTGAAAATACGAAACGAGCTGCCCCTTTTGGAGGAGGCTTTCGTAATAAGCTTTATTGAGATCAACCAAAGCCTGAAACACGCTCAATTCAGCACTTGTATAAGACCTCAGAGAAGAAACGTAATCCAGGAAGGTGATCTTCCCCTCACGATAATCGCGACTGATGATGTTGTAAGATTCGCGCTCGTCACTCAAAACCTGGGCTCTTTGAGCATAAACTTTTCGAGCGACTCTGATCTTTTCGTTGCTTAAGTCATAATTCATCTGAGCCGTTCGAATTTCTTGATAAACTTCGTTTTCCCTAATGCGTGTGTTTCGAACATTACTTTCTCGAGAGCGTCTTTCCGTGCCCCAGTCCCACAACGTGTAGGTGAGTCCAAGAGTGATCACCCAATATTGATTGGAACGAGGATCATAAGCCGACCCCTTCCAAAAATCTGAATCCGATACTTTATACTGAGCTCCCAAGCTCAGTTGAGGCCAAACAGTATGGTTTAATTTTTTTCTTTTCGTCGATAAAAGATCAAGCTCTTTATTCAGAGTCTCTTCTTTCATCGAAAGCTTTACGTCTTCTTCATTTTTATAAAGTTCAGGAATTGTGAGCACACTCGGCTCATAAGAAAATCGCGAAAAATCATCTTTAATTTTATTTCGTAAAAGATCTTCAGCGTTTTTTAACACGATCAATTGTTGAGTTTGATCTAACTGCACACCCTTTAACTCGGCACGAAGTCTAAGGTAATCTTTTCGTGGCTTAATTCCTTGTTTGTACTCACCAGAAGTTACTTCAAACTGATCTTCCAAAAGATTTTCAATATTGTTTAAGTTATGGTTTCGTTTTTTTTCTAAAAGATAGTTGAGATAAACGTTGAGAGCTTCAAAACAAAATTGATTTTTTTGCTCATCAAAACGCTTCTCTTGGAGTTCTTTTGCGGCCCGAGAAACGGATAAGTCGTCTAATTGAGTCAGGCTCAACAAGTTGGCTTTTGCTTCAAGAGTATAGTCAGAAGTTTTATCGCTTCCGACACTTGGAGTGCCTCCCTGAAACCCGTGATTTGCCGAAAGATTTAAGCTCGGTAAAAAAGCATATTTCTTAGAAGAATAATCAGCATCAGCGTTGAGCTTTAAATACTGTGCATTTTCTAGCTCCCACGCATGACGATAAGCGCTTTGAACAACTTGATGAAGCTCTGCTGAGAAAGCCAAAATCGGACAAAAAACAAAAAGGATTTTCTTCATTCCAACCTCAATAACTTTAATGTTCTCATTAAATATTGCGTTTTGCCTAAAAGAATTTGAAGCATTTCAGAAAAGCTCTGCCGAGATCTCAACTCTGGCAGCACTTCAAGCAAAGCATTTTTCCGCGGACAAAAACTTTCCATACCCTCTTCTAAGACAAGATATGAGCCTGAGGGGAGACTCTGGCAAAGCTGTGAAAGCTTTTCAGAACTCTCATAGCCCAAAGGTTTTGAATCGGGAGCCACAAAACGAAAGCGCTCCTCTTGAGCGAGCTTATGAGTCGGAACCCATAGTTTTATGCCCGGATGAGATATGGCAAATTGAAAACTTTGATTAAAGGGAATGGAGAAATTTGAAAGTTGAATGTAGCAAAGAAAAACAAAAAGAGGATAAAGCTCTCTCTGTTTTTTGGTTTTGAAAATCAAAAAAACTAATAAAACACTTAAGACCCATAAGACACGAGCCATGCCTGGCCACTGCGCCCAGAAAGAAAACAAAAAAGGTGTGAGGCTTAAAACAACAAAAACAATACCCGTTAAAGCGAGTGTAATTTTCCAAAAAACTTGTGGAACTTGTGCTCTATATTCTGCCAAAAGAACCGCAAGGACTGCCATGGCGGGTAAAAGGTAATTCTCTTGTCTTTGTGTTGGGAGTGAATAAAAAATCAAAAAAGCTCCCACATATGCGAGTAAAGCCAAAACTTTTTTTTGTGCTTCATTTAAATGATCAATTTTTAATTTTTTAAATTTAGGAAAGTGGTTTTTAAAAGAATCATTAAAAAAATTAACAGAAAGCCCAATCAGCAAGAAAGCAAGCAATCCAGCATTCGCAAAAGGCCCTAGCCATATACGGTAAAGCGGATAAACACCCACGAACAAACCACTTAGATAATTCTGATAGCCTTTAAATTTAACGGCATTTTCACCAATTACAAATTGATCAAACAAAAGCTTAGGATCGGGATCAAAAACAAACCAAAGAGAAAAGATTCCAAGCGCTAGAAAAACTGCTGAAGAAAAAAACAAAAAAGCCTTTAAAAGATTTTCCCGAGACTCTCTGACTTGAGAATCCCAAAACCACACAGTTGCTCCCATGGAAAAAGCTCCTACTCCGATAAGAGCAAAACTTTTAACCCACGCGACAGCTCCCCAGCAGAGAACACACACAAACCAAAAAGTTTTAGTTAATTGTGGCTTATAAAAATAAAAGACTAAAGGAGTGAGAAGAAAAAGAACTTCAAATGAATTCACCAAAAAAGGTCGTCCATGTTGATACGTCGACAAAAAAGCTAAATAAGCACCCGCTGCCCAAAGCGCTGTTTTTTTTCCATCTTTGCGATTATTGGCAAACAACTTCAGCGACAACAGATATACAAGCACCGCTCCAAAAAGGGTGACCAAAACAACGGGCAGTCGCATGGCCCACAAATTGTAGTTCTGCGCTTTGTTGCTAAAAAACATTCCAAGCCAATAAAGGAGCGGCGGCTTGGTACTTAGAATTCCGCCCTCATAGCGAAGCGGTAACCACGTTCCGCTCTCAGAGGTAACTCGAGCGATCTGAAGATAAAGGACTTCGTCACCAATCTTAGGAATTTGTATTCCTCCCAAACCCCAGAAGTACGCGATCAATACAATAAGTGCCCAAAACCATGCATATGAGCGCTCAAAAAAAAGAGCACATTTTTGAAAAATATTCTTAGATTTGAGGGGCACCCTTTTGTTATAGAACGCGTTCGTTCTTTATCAAAGGGGCACCTTATTTTTATAGCTGACGTTAAAGATTCGCCAAGTGCGACACAAAAGCTACTGCAATTTTGCTAAAAATTGCCGCATGCTCAAAGCTTGATTTTGAATCGATCACATCGGCTTCGGTGTGAATGTTATGATTCATTTGATTGAAGGTTGCTTCACTAGGAATAATTGCAGGATAACCATTTCGATACCAAGAAGCATGATCGCTGCATCCATATCCACACTCATCATTGATGATTTCAATATTGAGATACATGCGATTGATTTCTTCTAACAAATTTCTCATTTCAGGTGAAGTAAAGTCAGTCATAGAAACAATCTTCCCATCGCCATTGCCTGGATAAAGAGTCATATCTAGCTGAAGCACACCCACAACTTTTTTACTTTGATTTTTATAAGAAGCGGCCACTTCTGCAGATCCCAAAAGCCCAGCCTCTTCACCTGCGTACCAAAAGAATTCCACACTTCGCTCAAACGAACCTTGAGCCAAAAGATGCCTCAAGGCCTCAAGCAAAGAAGCCGATCCCGAAGCGTCGTCATCTGCGCCAGGAGCAATCTTCCCTGTGGGGCCAAAAAATCCCGCATTGATTGAATCCAAGTGAGCACCTGCTACAACAATTTCATCGGGGAATTTATTTCCCTCAATATGAAGACGTAAAGTTTTTTGAGGAGTGCTTTGATGTGCAATCAAAGATGTTTCTGCTTTGACTTGAGGATACTTCACAAGCATTTCATCGATTTTTGCTTTCAAAGCTTCCACGTGTTTGTTCGGAGTTGCGGCCTTATGATAACGAGTGGGGAAAGAAGAAAGCCACTTCACCCAATTTTGAATTTCTGCAGCACTCACTTGATTGATCGCTGCCACAACTGATTCTTTTTTAGAAATTCTTTTAAAAGATTTTTGCGCTTTTTGATCCAAAACTTTTCGAGCCGCTACATCTTGAAGAATTTTTTGAAAATCTTTTTGAGTAAAATCTTGAACGGGCAATAATTCAAAACCTGCGCAACGACCGCGCTCGTGGCTTTTACGAATCAACATCGACTCTTGAAGAGTGCTGATGTGAGCCACAGCCATTCCAGTTTTTGAATCACTCATCAAGGCAGGAACCTTTGCCGCTTCTAACAATTGCGTATTCGTTAAAATATACTTTTTATCTTGAGCAGCGTGCGCAAGCATTGATCCCAAAGCGAGTGTCATAAAAATTTTTTGCATTCTTTTATTCAAACTCTAAAGAAGAAAAAGAAGTGTCTAAATTTTGTCGCTAAGGACTTTTAAGGCTTACAAACCACGCAGTTGTGGTTTTCGAGGATCCGCAGGTACAGCGAGGAGTTGCTCTTTTTGATAAACAAGAGCTTCCCTTGATTCGCCAACGATCTCGATGGACTGACTCATCTCGATGGCCTCAACTGGGCAAGCTTCTTCACAAAAACCGCAGTTAATACAACGACCGTAATCGATTTGAAAAACCTTAGGTCGACGTTCTTTATAATTTTGATCAGGAGCTTCTTCTGCTTCGATGTAAATCGCAACAGGCGGACAAACCACTTCGCAAAGTTTGCAAGCAACACAACGCTCGTTTCCGTCGTTTCCTGTAATCAAACGCGGAACACCTCTGTACCCAACAGGCAACGTATGTTTTTGCTCAGGATATTGAAGAGTTGATTTTTTTCGAAACAAAAACTTGAGTGTGAGCATCAGACCACGAATGATCTCAGGAATATACAAACGATGCTTCCAAGTTGTACGGGGATACTTCACCATAACAGGGTTTAAACTATCTCAGACTCCCCTCAGCGTCGAGTGGCTTCATGAGCGACTTTAGCTGGCTTTATTCGCGCTGTGCCTGCTTTTTAGCCTGAGCTAATGCCCGAGTTTCTTCTTTTTTCTTTAGGGCTTCCCGTTTATCGCCCTTGTTTTTGCCTTTCGCCAAGGCAATCTCGACTTTCACATTTCCCTTTGAAAAATAAATTTTAAGAGGCACCAAGGTGGTGCTTGCCACCTTTAGTTCTTGCTCTAACTTTCGAAGTTCCGCGCGGTGGAGCAAAAGCTTGCGCTTACGAGTGGGTAGATGATTAAAATGAGGCCCCGACTGTTTGTACTCAGAAATATGCGCTTTGTGCAAAAAGAGCTCTCCCTTTTCCATGATCGCAAACGAATCAACCAGCTGCACCTTTCCCTCTCGGCAAGATTTAACTTCGCTTCCCTTTAATTCAATTCCTGCTTCTATTTTTTTGATGACTTGAAAATCATGCAAAGCACGGCGGTTTTGAATAGTGGGAGCGTTTTTCTTGTCTTCACCTTGAGAGTTCTTTGATTTACTCATGATTTAAGACTCATTACTTATGGCTCTGACTTTTTTTATTGTCCATCAAAGCACCACAACTGAGCACAACCTTGAAGGCGTCTTCTACACTCATATCCACCTCTTGCACGTGCTCATGCGGAACTTCAAGAATAAATCCACTCGTTGGATTAGGAGAAGCGGGAACAAAGACAATCGCATGCCCCTCGCCTGTATCCCTTACCCAAAAGCCAAGACTTGTCGAAAGGTTGGAACCGAAGGGAACTTTCACAACTTTTTTAAAAGAAGACTTTGCCTCTTTCGAAAAAAACGCATCTCCAATTTGAGTAAAAAGTTTATAAATATTTCTCACTAAAGGGACATGCTCTAAAAGCGAATCAAAAGAGTTCTTCAAAAGCTTTCCCAAAAAAGTGGAGCCAATAAGGCCCACCATGAAAAGCGATAAAACAGCAAACAACAAGCCCATACCCGGAAAGTGAAAAGGCACCATCGGAGCAAATGTTTGATCAAAAAAACTAATAACTCCCAAAATAATCCACAGAGTAATCCCCGCAGGAGCCGCAAGGAATAAACCAAAGATGAGCGTGTTTTTAATGAATTTCATTCAACTCTAGACTAGCTCTTTTTTACGCTTTGGTTAACCCTCTTCCAATAGCTTCTAAGGTCAACTTTAAGCCCAAGATCCTTCAAAAGCCCAAAAATCCCCACTAATTTACGGTGAAGAAAAATCAATTTTGAGGGAGGAGGCGTGAATTCACTTAAACGACTGAAATCCTGAGACACGTTTTGACTATGCTTGAAATACTCGCGATCATTAAAATCAAAAGGCTGCCTGTTTTCATCGAAAGCACAAAGGCTTGAGCGAAGCATTTCGTAAAAAAGATTTTTTGTTTCAAGCTTTTCACGAGAATCTAAAAAACCCATTTTTTCTGATTGAAAGATCGATGCGGGCCTATCCATAGAATGCACACAATTCATAAGCTCGACATAATCCGTTACAAAAGATCGTTCAAAACTTCTCACCGCTCCCAGATCCAATAGCACCAGTTGATTTTTTGAATTCACCAAAAAGTTTGCGGGATTGGGATCACTTTGAACAAAGGCATTTTGAAAATACTCAATCAGATAAAGATCCAAAACCTTTGACCCCATCGCTTCTTTTTCTTTGGGGTCGCTTGTTTTTCGAATCCACTCTCGAAGCGTTACGCCCTCTTCATAATTCATCGCGACGACTCTCTCCGTGCAAAGCTCATCGACAGCTTGAGGAACAACGTAATCAGAGTGTGAAGAGAAAATTTCTTGATAGCGTTTTAAATTCTCAAGCTCCAAAAGATAGTTGGTCTCTCGAGAAAAAACTATTTTCATCTCATCAAAAATAGAAGTGAGATCCATTTTTTTTCGAGCCACACTCAAAAGCGCTTGTACAATTCCCTGCAAAATCGTCAAATCAGAATCAATACTTTTTTCGATATTGGGGTACTGAATCTTCAGGACAATCTTTCGTCCCTCATAAAAAGCCGTATGAACTTGACCAATACTTGCCGCCGCAATGGGCTTGTCACTGAGTTCAGTCAGAAGATCAAATTTTGAATTCAATTCTTTTTGAAGAATTTTTTTTATTTCTTGAATGTCTAAAAAATGCGGCGATTGATTTTGAAGTTGCTCTAAAATTGTACGCACCTCTGGAGGAAAAAGATCTCCAAAGTCCATGCTTACAAGTTGGCCAATTTTCATGGCAGCTCCCTTAAGGCGCCCGAGAGAATCAACCATCAACTTCACTTGCTCAATTTGTTTTGAAAGCTGTGAGGGAGAATTTTCTTGAACCTTCTCACTTACCTGTTGAAGACGGTGCTTAATTTCTTTTCCACCCACTTTTGCAGCAAGCTTTAAAAGCTCCGTAGACCTGGCCAAAGTACTTTTTGGAATAGATTTTGATTTGGCCATAACTTAGTCATAGCAGACTCGGCGACTTTTCTTCTTGTAGCTTTTACAAAATTCTAAAAGCTTTCCAAAGAGTGAGAAACTCATCGGGGCTTAACTCTTCCGCTCTTTTATCCGCATAAGCTTCAAAAGAAACCGGAAACTGGGCCTTTTTGCAAAGATTATTACTCAACTTTTTACGTCGCTGAGCAAAGGCTTTTCTGAGAAAAGTAGAAAAACTCTTGTACTGTTCTTGAGCTAAGAAAGGGTCAATCTCTTGTTGACTTTGACGCCCAAAAGACAGAACTGAACTTTCTACTTTCGGAGGCGGATTAAAACTTCCCGGACTTACCGGAAAGCTCTCAGGGTTTGAAGTTAGAAAATGGAATTTAATAGACTGCGGCCCGTAAGCGCGCCTTTCACTTTTAGGTAAAAACTTATCTGATACCTCTTTTTGGAGCATCACTACAAACGCCTGAACAAAGGACGCCTCTTCGAAGTAGCGCATCACAATTTCTTGCCCACGATTGTAGGGCAAATTTCCACACAAAAGAGTTTCCTTGTTTTGAAGTTGAGATCTCAACTTTTCTAAATCAATCAACGTTGCATCTTCATGAAGAATCACAAGCTGACCACTTTCTTTTTCTTGTGAATACTTCTCGCTCAAAAATTTTACCCATCGCTCATCAAATTCAACAGCGACAACTCTTAAGCCAGCCTTTAGCAAGGCAGCGGTTAAAGCCCCGCCACCCGGACCAATTTCAATCACTTCTTTGCTTTTTAATGGAGCGTTGAAAAAGTGAATCTTAGAGAGAATCTTATCAATGATTCCTTGGTTTACTAAAAAGTGTTGCCCGAGTTCTTTATCGTGAGCGAGCGGATTATTTTTTTTCATTCCAAATGCCCACGCGTAAAAACTTGTTGTTCATTCAGATTTGAAGCCTGAACCCATGCCGCTACAGCAATCATCGCAGCATTATCTGTTGCATACGAAAAAGGAACTGTGTGAAAGTTTAAGTCTTTTCCATCAGACCACTTCTGTAGTTTTTCTCGTAGATGAAGATTTGCAGCGACTCCCCCACAACAAATAAAATTTTCGATGTCTTCAAAAGAATCATCCGCGCTTTTTATGACTTTCAACAATGAATCCGCAATGGTTTCTTCAAGTGCCTTACATAAAGCAGGTCTATTAGCTTTTCCTCGTGGATCTTTTTCCATGAGCAAACGGAAGGCTGTTTTGAGTCCCGCAAAAGAAAAACCTTCTTCAGATTTTGGACGAGGCAATTGCGCGGCCCACTCGCGAGCCAAAGATTTTTCACTTTCACTTGTACAAAGCAACGCTTCTTTTTGAATGGAAGGCCCACCCGGATAAGGGAGCCCCATCAACTTTGCACACTTATCAAAGCATTCACCCGCAGCATCATCTGAAGTTGTTTTAAGAATTCGCGCTTCCAACTGAGGAGTCACTAACATCAACAAACAATGTCCACCTGAAACAAGTAGAACTATGGCTGGGAAAATTTTCTGAGCTTTTTCAACAAGTGTAAGGCCTGGGTATTTTTCATCAAGTTGAGGATCCAAAAGCACAGAAGCCAAATGGCCCCTTAAGTGATGAACTCCTCGAAAATCTTTTGACCAAGCAGAGGCAATTCCTCGAGCAAAGTTAGACCCGACAAGTAAAGGACCAATCAAACCCGGGCCCATCGTTGCCGCAACAGACTGAATTTGAGAACGATCAAAAACTTTATCCGCTTCTGCTTTTTGAAGACGCTGAGTTAATTCATCAAGAATTTCAAAATGTGAGCGACTCGCTAATTCCGGAACCACGCCCCCATAACGATTGTGGAGTTCTATTTGGCTTAAACAACAATTGAGCAAAACCTTGCCATGAGCATCCACAAGCGCCATCGCTGTTTCGTCGCAAGACGATTCAAAAGCCAAAATCATCGAGAGCAAATATAGCTTAAACTTTGAAGAGTGTCGCAGGAACTAATCGAGGCTCTTTGAGTAGCTTTTTAGCTAAACGAGCTTCATGGCTTTTAGGGTAAAGACTCACGCATTGCTCAAGAAAGAGCTTCGCGTCCTTCTTCTGCTTCATACGAATCAAAGCAACGCCTTGGCCCAGCCACGCCATCGCACCCTGCTTGCCCTTAGGATATTTATCTAAATAAAGTCCAAAACTTACAAGCGCTTCCTTAAACTCCTCTGCAGAATATTCTGCCTGCGCTTTCAAAATAAGCGCCTCTTCTGCACGTGGATCCTTTGGAAAGTTTTCGATAAAATCTTTAAACGTAGTCACAGCTTTCGCGTAATTCTTTGCCTGCAAATCCTTGTGAGCTGTCTCCCAAAGCAAATCTCCACCCTTTGTCGCTTCAGGTGATCCGCCACCTTTGAGAACATTGATTTCTTCTGCAAAAGCTTTTTTTTCTGCTTCTAACTGGGCAACTTTTGTTTCAAGCTGTGCTTTTTCCGTTTGATGAAGATATTCCATCTCTTGAAGCTTGCCCCTTAAGACTTCCATTTCTCGAGCGGAATCTTCGTTCACAACGGGAGCTTGTTCAACGCTTCCAACGGGAGTGGGAAGTGTTCGAATCTCGCCAGGATCTTGGCCGTCTCTTTCAGCTGCTAAGTCTCCAGAAGTTTTACAAGAAAGACAGAAACAAAAAAGTACAAAAAGAATTCCATTATTTTTATTCATCATCAGATCCTTCAGCAGACTTTAAAGATGCTTTGATTTCGGCTTTCTCAAAAAACAACTTTGCTAATTTTGCATCTTTTTGAGCTAATTCAAAATTTTTCTGCATGTAATTTTTTCGAGCAGACCAAAACTTTACTTCTGCTTTTCGATAAAGATCAGGCGCCAAGCGCTCTGCGCGAGCACGATCAGCCCCCTTCATAGCAGCACTTGCAAAAATCATAGGCTTCACAGGCTTATCGGTCGTGGCACAGGATGCGCCAAGAAAAGCGACTAAAGCTAAGAGTAAAGTATCTCTTAATTTCATACTTTCATCATAGCTTAAAAAAAGAATACGGCCAGCTCCCCAAACGTTCTTCAAGAAAACGAGTGGAAGCTGGCCGTAAACAATCCAACACTTAGGAAGGACTTAAATTACATTCCAGAAACGAAATCGTCGCGACGATTTTTTGCCCAAGCCGCTTCATCATGACCTGCATCAACAGGTCTTTCTTCGCCGTAGCTAATTGTAGAAAGCTGACCAGCGCTTACACCTTTTGAAGTTAAAAAGTTTTTGACAGCTGAAGCACGACGCTCACCGAGTGCAAGGTTGTACTCAGTTGTTCCGCGCTCGTCGCAATGTCCTTCGATTTGAACTTTTTGACCCTTGTTAGCTTTCAACCATTTTGCAGCAAGAACAAGTGATTCTTTAGCAGTTGAACTCAAAGAAAATGAGTTGAATTCGAAATAGATAGTAGGAAGGCCGGCAATTTTCTTGCTGCCATTTGATCCTGTATCAATAGATGTGATTTCAGATCCATCACCCTCTTCTACAGATTTTTTCTTTGAGCAAGAAATAGTCATCATAGCGCTCAAGCTAAGAGACAATGTCAACAGACCCCAGTTTTTGTTCATCTTCATGTGCGTTCTCCTTCTGAATTTATAAACTTGCTTTATTCAATTACAAATAACTTACAAATTTATTTTCTGGGTCTACTCTAAGATAGCCCTACATTTGGTAAATTATTTCCAAAATGAACAAATTGAAACTCTTATTCGTAAAAAGCATCTTTGTTTTGTCCATCTTCGTGATTCAGCGCGCTACAGCTCGCGGCTTACTTGAGAGTCAAACAACCCTTTCCTATCCAAGTGAGAAACCACGTATCCGAATCACCGTTGTGAGTGGAATCGGACAAGAAAAATATCTTCCCTATTTTTCAGAGATCACTCTTAATGCTGTTCGAAAAATCGAAAGTCTTTTTCAAGGAGAATTTATCGATAGTTTTTCTGTTGTTTACGACAATCGTCCAGATACACACAACGGACTCACCACTGTGTTTCCTACAAATCGAATTTATGTTTATACCGAAACTCCCGAGCTCCAAAGCACCATTGGTTTGATGCAAGAGGGATTATACGAAACAACCCTACACGAACTTGCTCACATGATCGTCCTTCAACAAAGAAAAGGAATCTTCACCTTTTTTAGTTATCTTTGGGGAAACATCTCAAGACCCAACACTTTACTACCTCGTTGGGTTCACGAAGGCTTTGCTGTCTGGGCTGAATCTCAAGGCGACAACAAAGGACGAGGAAACAATGGCATTATCTCTGCAGACCTTCGAAAATTTGTGGAATATCAAAAAAGAACCCAAAAAGATCCCCTTACAAGTGATCTTATGGATGGATCGATGGAGGGAATTCGCTATGTCCACTCAGGAAATTACCCCTATCACATGGGATATTTGCTCATTGACGACTTATTCAAAGATCCTACTTCAAAAAGCCCCCAAGAAACTTTTCATGAAAACTCTGCCACTTTGGGATTCTTTTTTCATGAACTTTATCGGCAAAATGGAAAAGTTGTCAGCGATCGCTTTGAAGCTTTAAAGAAACAATGGGCCGAGACTCCACTTGCTGCAGATGACTCCACTCAACTTGTCTCTGCCAAACAAATCAAAGGGCCCTTTATTTCAAGCGGAGGACTCTCTTGGATATCAACAGAAAGTATTGGAAACGAAAACACCGAGAAATTTTCTTTTCACTTTTCTTCTGACGGAAAGACTCTACAAACTACAGAGCTTAAAAAAGCAGGACTCATAGCTTCTCAGGTTTTTTGGAGCCCCACTCTTCAACGTTGGACACTCCTCGCAACTGCCTACGATTTTAATACAAACAAAAATCTTGAAAAAAGTATTTTTCTTTTAGATTCAACAGGAAAAATAATGTGTGAAAGCCAAGCAATTCCTCGCATTCGAGAGATTGCTCTCAACGACACTCAAATTGCCTGGACTCGTTCCACACCCGACGGTCTTTTATTTTTTGAAAAAGCTGAAATCAATGAATCTTGCGCAATTTCAAGTAAAGAACTTCTTTATAAAACAGAAAAGCCTTTCGAGAGACTTTCTCATCCTTGGATTCAAGGGCAAGAATGGCTTCTCTCAAGGAGTTTGGGAACTCAACTCTCAAACGACTACATCATCGGCAATGCTGGATTTGAACTTCAACTCAAAGAAGGCGCACTTGGCTTTCCTCAAAAAATAAATCTCCCAGAATGTAAAAACTGTCTCCTCTCAACCTTGTACAGTAAAAACTATCGCGGTCCCATTATTTTTAACCCGCAAACAAAATCCATAAAAAGCTTCACTCAATTCACTGAAGCTCCCATAAACTATGCTCTTCAAGAAAAAATATTTTCTAATCAAAAACTATGGGACGAAGATCGCTTAGTCAGTCACGAACTCAAGCAGGCTTTACCTTTAGCAGCTGAAGTTCAAAAAGCTGATATTCAAAAGATTGAAAATCCAACAAACACGACTCAATCTCAAACAGAAAATATTTCTATAAAAAAATACAGTACATGGCCCAGCATTATCCCAGAAAATCGCCTCATTACTTTTCAAACGGGAAAAAATGCCTATATTTCAGGCCAAGCAAGCTTCTCAGACCTCTCCAATAACTGGCAAGGAAAGGGCTCTCTAGGATACGACTCACCCACTCGACGTTTTTTTAACGAAATATCCATCCTTCGCAACTCTTTAGGTTTGGGCATGATTGATCAATGGCAACTTCAAGAAGCCAAGAGTACTCAATATTCACAAAACGAGCTTCAAGATCGATTCACTGTTCTTTCACAATTACGATTCATGAAAAGACTCAACACTTCTTTTTATGCAGCTTTTTACCCAGGCCTTGAATACAGAAAAGCCAGTGAAGCTGGAATCTTTAGCTCCTATTCAAGCTTTATCCCTACTTTAGGCTTTAGATTTGCAAGCCCCGCAGCCGTTGAAACCTCTCTTCAAAATTATCAAATAACTAACTTTCGAAATGCTTTATCTCTTTCAACAAGACTTCGTTTTTTTCCCGAAGTTTCCGTTGAAGCTAAAGGAAATTTTCAAGGAAAGATCTCAAAAGTTGGCTATCTCTTAGAACTTGAATATGCGAAAAGCTCTCCAAAATCTTTTCCTAAAAGTTATTACGAATGGGGAGGAAGAGAACGACTGACCTCTCTTGATAGTAGCTACCTTGCAAGAGGATTTCCCGTGGGAATTGGCCCGTCCCTACAACTTCTGCGCGCAAATGCGGAAGTTGGTTTTAAATTAGTTCAAATAAACAGAGGCCTTGCTTGGAATCGTTTTCATTTAGCGGATATTGAATTGAGACCTTTTTACGAAGTTCTCACAACTGACATTTACCAAATTAATAAAAAAATTCCCTACAAAACGAATGTCCGTATGGGCAAAGAATACTTTCAAACTCTTGGCGCTGAACTCGATTTTTTCTGCCAAGCCCTTCATTACTTTGACTTCAAAGCAAGCTTCGGTGTTTATCGTGGTTTTGGAAGACTCGGCTCAACCCAATACGGTGTCAAACTCACCTCTCTTCTCGACTTTCTCTAAGCACGATAACATTAAAAAATGGAAGTCAGATGTCCCTCTTGTAGTGCTCAACATAGAAGCGAAGACTACCCAGGAGCCTTCGACATTCTTTGTGGGTGTGGTTACCTTATCCTGAATCCCGAACTTGCTGCTGATTCGCAAAGCTATAATCAAATAAATTTCGAAGGAGCTCCGGCCACTTCAGAAAATCCAAAAATTACGGTTGACGTTGAACCAGCTACAGTTCAATCGGACAACTTTTCTCTTGAAGAAAACCCTGTTTTTACTGCTGAAAAATTAACTCCTCCCGAAGAACTTCCTTCAGGGATGCTTTACGATCCATCAGAAGTTCCAGCTACGAATGTTGATGAAGTAGTAGAATCAAAGCCTGAAAAAAGCCAAGCTCTGATGGAAAGAATTCAAAGTGCCTCAATGGGTCAGGTTTTAGGCCCAGACTATGATTTAGAATTTAGTGATCTCGATCAAGAAAACCGATTGAAAGCTCGAGAAAGAGTTCAGAAGTTTTTACAAGATCACAAGTGGCTTCTCGAGATAATGGAGCGGAGAAGTTTTATTTTGGAAAGTGTTTTTCAAAATGAAAAAATTGAAAAAGTTCCGGAAGCTCTCGCCGTTGAAATTTACATCGCTTGTCTTGAAAACGGTGGCAAGTGCAACTTTCAAAAACACGCCGATACTTTGAACATGAACTAAACTATCCCGAAAAAGCTCCGTAAATTTTGTTCAAAATATTTTCTACCTGAGTTCCCCGACTTCCCTTTGCCAAAACGAGCCCTGCTGATTGCAATTCTTTTACGAGGCCTTCCGCTAAAGGAGCTTTTGAATTTTCTACGTGTAGAACCTCTGCAGAATTCCATAGTTTTGCATACTTTGAAAACTGGGGACCCACACATAAAACAAGAGCTGGATGAAGAGAGAGGGCTTCTTTAAAGATATTTTCGTGATGAAGATCTGATTCCACTCCTAAATCCAACATGTCGCCGAGGATTATTTTCAACTTAAGATCTTTTGAACGTGCACTTTCAGCCGCACTTTTGAGCGCCGCTCTCATCGAACTTGGATTTGCATTGTAATGATCCCTTAAAACAACAAGATCCTCTCTCAGAATCCAAGCGGCCCCTCTTCCATCTGGCAGAGAGATACTTTTCAAAGACTCTGCGATCGAGGAAGGCGACATCCCTAAACTTTGTGCAAGCGACACTGCAAGCGAGAGGTTTTGAAGTGTGTGAAGCGAGAGGTTTTCTACTTTATAAGAAGGATGAACCTGTTCAGGTCTTGAGGGCGTGAGAGTCGCTCCTTCTTCTTTTAAGCTTTTTAAAAAAGGATCATTTTCAGGACAAAAGAACTTGCCCTTCTTTTCAAAGAGATAATCCGCAAGCACGCGCTCTTCACGAAAAACTCCCTCTAAATTCCCAAGTAAATTTAAATGCTCTTCTCCAATAGAAGTGAGAACTCCTAATGTTGGCTGAACAAGAGCGACATTTTGTTTCATATCACCCGGAGCATCTGTTCCAATTTCGATAATGGCCACTTCAATATCTGACCTCAATTTTTCCAAAGTCTTGGGTAACCCTAATTTTCCATTTTGCGACTTCTCTGTTCGAATACATTTAAAATTTGAACTCAAAATTTGATAAAGAAAATCTTTTGTAGACGTTTTTCCGTTACTTCCCCCAACGGCAACAACAGAGCCCTTAAACTTTTTTCGAAATAAAGAAGCTATTTCCCAATGAACTTCGTGAGTACTTGTCACTTCAACAAGACGATCGTCTTTGACTCCAATATCTCTCTCAACAAAAACAGCGAGAACCTCTTTTTTTAAAATTTCTTTTACAAAGTCATGCCCATCAATCTTATCGCCCTTCAAAGCAATAAAAATTCCATTTTTTGATACTTCTCCTGAGTGAGAAGAGAAATGTGTTGCTTTTTGCACCAATTCGTCGAGGTTCATCTTTGATTAGAATATCAAAAATTTTGCTGAATGAACGATTTAAAAAAATCTCCGCGATCTTCAAAGCTTTTAAATTCATCCAAACTTGTTCCGCCCGGACTTAAAACAAGCAACGCATTTTCCTGAAAGCGTTTCTGGATAGATTGCAGAGCCTCTTTGAGGGTCTTTTCAACTTCTCCCTGAAGACCTGTCTGTTCTTTGATTAAAGAACCGGCTTCTCCAAAAAAAACAAGCTCCAGCGAGCGATCACTCCAAAAGCGCTTGAGTTTTACCCAAGGTAATTTTTTATCTCGGCCACCTAAAAGCCATATCAAGGGACGGTCTGGAAAACGCTCACGCAAGGCGCTGTATGCGGACAAAACACTTTCAACAGTTGTGGCTTTACTATCATTTACAAAAAAAGAATTCTTATGCGTAAATAGCTCGACTCGATGAGGGAGCGCTTCCGCTAGATTAAGCCCGTCCACAACTTGAGACTCATCCAAATCAGCCGACGCCACAAATTCCAACAGGGCCGCTAAATTTGCACGATTATGTTCTCCTAAAAGCTGCGAATGCTTAAAAAGATTTGTCGAACGTGAAGGCTCAATCCAGCGAATCTTGTGATCCACTCCACTGAGTTTTGCAAAATCATACAAATCACCACCAGGATTGATCCCCCAGACTCCCTCTCGACTAAAATTCAGCAATCGAAGCTTCGCCAAGTAATAGGCCTCTTGATCCTTATAACGATCTAGGTGATTGGGATAGAGATTCAAAATGAGCGCTCGATCAATCATAAAAGCCATGCGCTCCGTCTGATAGCTCGACATCTCAATAATCAGATACTCTGCTTTTTCACGATTATATTTCTTAAGATTTAAAACATATTGGGCAAAGGGAACCCCAAAGTTTCCTCCAATAAAAACTTTTTTATGGAGAGAAGCCAGAGCTTGGTAAGCAACCCACGCACAAGTGCTCTTACCCACACTTCCCGTAATCACGTAGACTTTTTCATCTGTTAAAAAAGACGCTGCCACATCCATTTCCTGGGCCAAATACACACCTTGCGCAACAAGCTGATCAATAAAAGATGTCTGTGGAAATCCGGGAGATAAAATAGCATGAGCCCATTTTCGATTTAAAACTTCAGCCTGATTCTTGAAGTCACTTTTAGCTGAAACATCATCATAAAAAGAAACTTCGAGATCCGGGTAAACAAATTTCAAAAGCTCGCAGACTGCTTCCCCACTTCGAGCACGCCCTAAAATCAAAACAGGACCCTTCACAGCAAACACAGTCTAAAATTACACGCACTTATGATTGATGACAAATTTTAAGACTAAGCTGCAAGACGTTTTTCTAAATTTCGCTTTGCTGGAAATTTCAACTCAAAACACGCGCCGCCAAAAGCACTATCGCTTGATTTTTTTACACTCAGCTCACAGTCATGATTTTCTGCTATGAGCTTTGAAATATAAAGGCCCAAACCACTGCCTTCTTCGCCTTTCGTGCTAAAAAATGGTCGAAAAATCTTATCTTGCAGCTCTTCTTCAACTCCCGGCCCACTGTCTTCCACATAAAGGAGAACTTCATTTTCATGGAGACGAGCTCCCACTCTTACTTTTTTAACCGCTGACTCTTTTACAGCCGCGAGCGCATTCAACATAAAGTTCATCACAACTTGACCAATCTCCACACGATTTCCTAAGAGATGACACTCACAGTTCTGATAATCCATGATCAGTTCAACATTTTGTGCCTTAAAAGCATGTCTTGCCAAAACATCCAAATCCTTAAATAAATCTTGAAGCGTAAAATCCGTTTCTTGAGTTGGCTGAAGCCTAGAAAAAGATCGAAAGCCTACTACTAAATCCTTCACTC
>CANIGN010000020.1 GCA_947467125.1 Bacteriovoracaceae bacterium
GAAAAAATCGCAGAAGTGAAAAGAACTGAAAATGGAATCGTTGCTAGGCTCAAAAGCGACATCCTTTTCAATTCTGTATCTTCAAGCCTCAAAAGCACGACAACCACAAACATCGATCAAATTGCAGACATCCTCAAAAAATATCCTGAAAACAATATAGCTGTGATTGGACACACTGATTCAGATGGAAGCGAAAGCTACAACCAATCACTCTCTGAGCGACGTGCCCACGCTGTCTCAACACGATTAATCTCAAAAGGTGTGCCCAGCAAATACCTCAGTGCCGAAGGAGCTGGACAATCTCAACCTATCGAGAGCAACAAAACAGCTGCTGGAAAAATGCACAATCGCCGAGTCGAACTCGTGATCACCGTAGACCCTTCACGCGCTCCTAAAGGATAATTTTTTTTGCTTTAAGATTAAGGCTTTGCAGCACTCATTTCACGAAAACATTTTTCAAAAGTAGCATAATATTTTTTAATAATTTCCTCTGAAAGTTTTCGTGCGTCTTCCTCACTGTAAACGTGAGTCGATCTGTTTCTAGCTTCCATGATTTCTTTCCAAATATGATTTTCCGTAAATAAGCCCCGCTTAAAAGCTTCCTCAAAAACAACTCTCGGAAAAGGTGCGGAGATGCCCTCTTCTTTCAAAAGAGACTGTAACGTTTTCCAGGTCAGCTCATAAACCAGCTCAAAGTCTTTAATAATTCCCGATAAGTCTCTTTTTTCTCGAATAGGAGCAGACACTGAATCTTTAAGCGACTTGAGAGCACGTTCTAAATTTCCTTTATTCGTTCTGTAATCGCTCATAAATTTTTATGCCCTCTTTTTTTATTCTTTCTACGAAATCTTTTTCTATAATATCCAGTCTCAATAAATCTAACTGATTTAAGCTTGGGTTTTTTTCACGAAGCTCCGAACAAAATTCACCCCAAGAGAGTTCCTTCAATACATCAACCTCGACAGCCAAATCGTAATCTGAAGTCTGAGAATGTTTCTCTTTTGAACGAGAGCCAAAAAGCCAGACCCCGTTTATCCATTTTCTTTCTTTTGCACAGTCCACGACAAAACAGAGGACTGGATCGTCTTTTAAATGAAGCATTGTTTTCAATTCACTATAACATGAGGGGCCGTTATTTTACTTCTTGTTTAGTGCGGCATTTTTGAAGAAAATTAAGATTGAATCGATGATCTTCGCTGACTAACAATAAGCTATGACATTTACATGGCCTGCAGGTTCACCTACCTCGAGCCCCGTTCGTCTTGCCCTCAGACAAGCAATTTTAGAATCAATTTTTCTTGCTGAGTCAGGTCATCCGGGCGGATCGCTTTCACTTGTTGAGATATTAACAGCTATTTTTGATGGCAACTTTTTACAATCTCCAAGCGATCAACAAAATCCCGAACGCGATCGTCTTGTCTTGTCAAAAGGCCATGGAGTACCCGCTCTCTATGCTCTCTATTCTCAGCTTGGATACTTCGAAGCAAAAGAATTGCGCGGACTTCGCAAAAGCGGTCACTTCTTACAAGGTCACCCCGATCACCTGCGCTACCCCTTAATGGAAGCCTCCACGGGAAGCCTTGGGCAAGGAGTTTCCGTTGCACTCGGTTTAGCGCTCGGATTAAGAGTGAAATTCGAAAAGGGCGAACTTAAGAGATTGCCAAAAGTTTATTGCATCCTAGGTGACGGTGAATCCCAAGAAGGACAAGTTTGGGAATGTCTGATGAGCTGCGGTAAATTTTTACCCGGAAATTTAATTTTTATTCTTGATGCTAACGAAGGCCAAATCGATGGCCCCGTGAAAGAAGTTATGGATCTTGAACCCCTCGCAGATAAGCTCAAAGCTTTTCGTCTCGATGTCAGCGAGATTAACGGACAAGACGTCAAAACGATTCAAGACAAATTAAAATCGATTGAAATCAAAGCACATGCACCTGCGCAATTTATCATCGCACGCACGCTTAAAGGCCAAGGAGTGAAATCAATGGAACGCGTAATTGATTGGCACGGCAAGGCTCCCAACAAAGAAGAATTAAAACGTTCTCTTGATGAAATTTACGGAGAAAACAATCGCCCCAATGGCTCACTTCTCGAAGGAGCAAACTCATGAGCAGCTCTCAATTACTCGACCAACTCACTGATTCACAAGTGAAGGCAAAAGCCTCTCGTGCGGCATTCGGAGAATTCCTCCAAGAATTCGGCGCAAAAAATCCACGCATTGTGGCTCTTGATGCGGATCTTTCAAAATCAACTCAGACACAACATTTTGCTAAAAAATTTCCTGATCGATTTTTCAATATGGGAATTGCAGAAGCGAATATGATTGGCGTTGCCGCAGGTCTTGCGCGAGCAGATTTCATTCCTTTTGCGGCAAGTTTTGGATGCTTCTTAACAGGTCGCTTTGATCAAATTAGAATGAGCGTTTCCTTTACAAATGCAAACGTAAGACTCATTGGAACTCATGCAGGCGTGGGAATTGGAGAGGATGGCCACAGCCAAATGGCTCTCGAAGATTTGGCTCTTATGCGCGTTCTACCTCACATGACTGTTTTGCAACCAGCTGACGAAGCAGATACTAAACGTCTTCTTGAATGGAGCCTCTCACACAAGGGTCCTTGTTACTTTCGCCTCACTCGACAAAACCTGAAAGCCGTCAAATGGTCTACAGAATCTCAAAAAGTAAAAGTAGGTCATTGGGATTTCTTACATACAGAACCCAACAGCATCATGCTCGTTAACTCCGGTGGACTTCTTGAGAGTTGTATCAAAGTTGCCGATCAACTCAGAAGCGAAGGACACAAAGTAAGCATCGTGAACGCTTCGTGGATCAGTCCCGTTGCTCATGAGAATTTTTCAAAAATTGCCGAACTTAAACCTCAACTCATCGTAAGCGTTGAGGATCATTACACCGTTGGAGGCCTTGCAAGCGTTATCGCCGAGAATCTCATCGAGAAACATGCTTACTTTCCACTTTGCAAAGTAGGAGTTCGTGATTTTGGAGCTTCTGGAAGCCCCCAAGACAATCTCAAAGTTTATGGTCTTGATCCTGAAGGAATCTATCAACAAATCAAGAAATGCTACAAAAAATAAAAGAATTTCTTCTTGTTGAATTTATTTACTTTGCACATTGGATGCTGAGACTCACTTGGAAAAAAATCCCAGGCCCCTACCCTCTTGAAATTCAAAAACGGATTGACCAAGGACTTCCCACAATATTTGGACATCTTCATCAAGATGATATTTCCCTTTCAGCTTTTTACATAGGGAAGCCTGTGGGAGTTTTAGTTTCTCATAGCAAAGATGGAAATTTGCTCACAAAATTTTTTCATAAAATTGGATTCAGAGTGGCTCGCGGCAGCTCTTCACGTGGAGCAGCTTCTGGATTTCTAGAATTACTTAGAATCAGCAAAGAAGAAAAACTTTGCTACATTACTTTTGCAGCCGATGGACCACGCGGTCCCGTGGGTCTTACGAAAAACGGAATCTTTAAACTTGCCGAAATTCTCAATGCACCCGTTGTTCCGACTGTAGCTCTTGCTGATCGTCGCTGGACCTTTCACAAATCATGGTCAAAGGGCTTTATCCCCAAACCCTTTGCAAAAGTAGAAGCTCAGTACCTCGAGCCCCTCTCTGCTGAAATTATTTCTGAAAAAGTTAAAAACAAAGACTATTCCTCTCTTGCGACAATATTTAACTCGCGAATTGCTGAGGCAAAAGGCAAAGCCTACTTTTAGCTGTCAAAACTTTAGCCCCTGAGTAACAACTTCGTGACACGCTCAAATAAATCTCTCCAAATTTTATCTTTATGATCGATAAGAAATAAGAGTGAAAAAGAGCTTTTATATCTTTGCATGCTCATATTTGTTTGGTTTTAATTTTTTATTCGCTGAAAGCTCTTTAGAAATTTTGCAAAAAAAAGCGGGTCAATTACTTTGGGTGGGCTACCACTCCCTCGATCAAATCAAAAACATTCAACCCTCAGGAGTCGTTTTTTACGGATGGAACTCAGACGATTCAAAGCAACTCAAAAAAACGATTCAAAATTTAAGAACTCTTGAAAAAGAAAAAAATATAAAATTTCTGACCGCTATCGATCATGAGGGCGGAAAAGTTCAACGAATTAAAAAAGGACTTTCCTTTATCCCTGATGCTTCCGCACTTGCTGCGACTAAAGACACAGAACTTGTTGAGAAAATTTCTTTTTTAATGTCGCGTGAACTTGCTGATTTAGGAGTCGACATCAACTTCGCACCGGTCATGGATCGTGGCGACTCTCTTAACTTTCTTGCGAATCGAGTCTGGGGCGAAGATGGCGAAACGATTACACAAATGACCCAAGCTTTTATAAACGGCCACCTGAGAGGCGGCACTTTTCCATTTCCCAAACATTTTCCAGGACACGGAATGAATGCTTTTCAAGATGCGCACTTTCTTCCCATTATCAATCCCGAATCCAAAGTGAGCCTCCTTGATCAAGACCTCCTTCCCTTTAAAAAAGTAATCGAAGATCCACGTTTAGCGGGAATGATGAGTGCTCACGTAGAGATTTCATCACTCGATCACAAACCCGCAAGCCTTTCTAAAAAAGTGATGACTGAATTTCTCAGAAAAGAATTGGGATATGAGGGGTTTATATTATCCGACGATCTTGAAATGACTGCTGCAAGGGAAGGAAACAAGAACCTAAGCGAGCTTGTGATCGAAAGCCTCAAAGCAGGTGTCGACGCGGTCCTGATTGTTTGGTCAAAAAAAGAGCAACTTCAAGCTCGAGATCGAATTGTTCAGGCACTTCAAAGTGGAGAGCTAAGCGAAGAAGAAATTGATTTAAAAATTTCAAGACTTCAAAAGCTTCAAACGAAAATCTCTAAAAATCAAAATGAAAGCCTTAAGCTTGCCTCTTACAGTTCCAAAGAAAAAAATGAACTCCTCGATCAAGCTTGGACAGCCTCACAAGAATGGATCCTCGGCAGCGAAAGCACTTTTCAACAATGGTCAAAGCCTTTTGAACAAAAAAAGTGGAACGTCATTGTCCCACCCGGATCTTACGCCAAAACATGGAAAAGCTTTCGCCCTCAAGACAGCATTCATATCCACGACCACAGAAAAGGTGAAAACCAGGCTCTTTTAAGCCTTACAGAAAAGAAACTCTCTCAACAGACTCCCATCGTGATTCTCACTTCCCCCCTACACCAAGACGCTGGACAATGGGTAAAAGGCCTCACAAGGCTCCTCAATGCCGCCTACCAATCTCCCTCTACCAAGGCCCCCATTCTTTGGGTACACATGGGATCAAACCCTGTACGAGTTCCTCGAATAGAAAATCCAAAAAAAACAATTTCACTGCTTCTTCTACATAGCGGTACAGACACAAGTTTACGTCATTTTATGACAATGCTAAGCTCTAACGCTCAAACATGGAAATCAGTTTCCCCGAGATATTACTCATCGTTGCCATTGCCCTCTTGGTCATGGGACCTAAAGAATTAATTAAAACTTCTCAACAAATTGGTCGCTGGGTTGGAAAATTCAAAACCCAAATGAACAACTTTAAAGTCATGCTCAACGAAGAACTTCTTCAAGAGGAAAAACAAAAGTTAAAAGAAATCAAAGAGCTCGCAGAATTCAAAGATACAAAAGGAAAGCCAACTGATGGAACAGATCACGGCTGAAGCCGACAAGATGCCTCTTTTGTCGCATCTAGATGAGCTTCTTCGTCGCTTTCGTCGCTGCTTTATTTGGATTCTTATCGGATCTTCGATTGGTTATTATTTTTCTGATTTTATTTACGAAGGACTTAAACAGCCCATTGCTGTTTACCTTGGAAAAGAAAACCCTCTTGTTTTTACACGTTTTTTTGAAAAAGTAGGAGTTCTCTTTCGCATTTCAATCGTCTTTGGACTTCTCATCGCCTCACCTCTTCTTTCCTATGAAGTTTTAGCTTTTATCAAACCTGCGCTGAAGCCTCGTGAAAAAAATCATATTGGAACACTTCTTACCTCACTTGTGATTTGTTTTATTGCGGGATCAACTACGGGCTATTTATGGATTCTCCCCTTTATCATCAATGCTGTGTTTTCATTCGGCAAAGCAGATCTCATTCCCATGATCACCGTCTCTTCTTACGTCAACGCTTCGATCGGGATCATCTTCATGAGTGCTCTCTTTTTTGAAATTCCTGCTATTATGCTCAACCTTTCTCTTTGGGGATGGGTCAAAGCCGAAACATGGACCAAAGGCCGCCGAATGTCGATCGTTGCAAACGCGATTGTCTCTGCTATCTTAAGTCCGCCCGATCCATGGAGCATGATTCTCATGATGATCCCTCTCCAAGTTTTATTTGAATTAGGAATCTTACTTGCAAAAATAAGCGAGAAATTTCAAACGAAAGAAAATTAAACATGAGCCTTAAAAAAATTCCCAAAAATTCAGAACCCCTTTTTTCCTCTAAAGAGATTTCTCTTATTGTTGAAAAGGTAGGACAAGAACTCACAACCCACCTGAAAAACTCACCACACCCAAACGAAGGAGACACTCTCTTTGTGGGTATCCTTAAGGGATCGTGGATGTTTATGGCTGATTTGGTAAGAAAAGTTGATTTTCCTCTTCAAGTGGAATTCGTCAGAGCCTCTTCTTATGGCTCAGCTAAAGAAAGCTCTCGCCTAGTAAAAGTTGAAAACATGAATGGCCTGAATATTAAAAATCGTGACATTTTTCTAGTAGATGAAATCATCGATACAGGCAGAACACTTTTAGCCCTAAAAAAACTTTTCCTAGAAGAGGGAGCTCGTAGTGTAAAACTGGTTGCTCTCTTAGATAAGAAAAGCCGAAGAGAAGTTGATATCAATGCTGATTTTGTAGGCGTTGAAATACCCGATGCCTTTGTGATTGGCTACGGGCTCGACTGGGGCGAGCGCTATCGCGATCTCTCCGACATCCGTGTTGTCAGTTAAATTTAATTTCCTCTTAAAGATTAAATTCTGCTGGAATTTCAAGCGGCGGAATCACTTCAAGAACAGGAAGCTCAGGAGCCACAGTCATCTTAAACGGTAGACTCTCGATCATCCAACGAAGGGCTGGACCGGAAGAAAGCTTCCACTCAGACTGTGAACACTCTTCAAAAGAGCGCTGAACAGAATCTAGACCCAACTCAAGAATACTCACATCTTTGGAGAGAAGAATATCTAAAATGCGATCATAAAGTGTTTCAGACTTTTCTTTCTCAGAGACAATTTCAGTTGCCAAAAGATTTTTATCGCTAATCTCTGTTAGCTTATCGTGAATAGGGTCTGTCATCTTATGACAACGTAATGTCGATTCACCACGCTTAAGAGTGATGACACATTTAGGCTGAATACGAGCCAACCAACGCTCAATTGTCGAAAGAAGCTTCGCTTCTTTTTCGCCAAGATTTTGAGAAGCTAAATCGAAACCAACAAGAGTTGTGAAGAAGAGATTATCGCGAGGACTCATATATCCACGCTGCAAACTCTTGAGAGTCATACTCGCAACAAAAGAATCAACACGAGCATCTTTAGCTTGTGGTCCAATAATCCAAAATACATGTTGTAAGTTTTCAGTTTCTTTGACCTCAGGAGAAAATTCAAAAAGATGCGCGGTCTCATCCTGACCTCTTGCGACTTCACTTGAAAAAGATACAAACTCGACCAATTCTCCTAGAACATCAAAGCGGTTTAAACTCATAGATCTTTTTCTTACAATCTTTTCAAAGTGTTTTGAAAGAGAAAAATGCATTCTTAAAGTTTATTTTTATTAACGTTGTGCACTATGAAGAAATAGTTGACTGGAAAATACTTCTTGATTTTGGGAAATTGAGAGAAAACTAAAGCTAGAACCTTTGACTGCGAGCGAAGTGTCGATTCTTCATGTCACGCCAAAGCTCTTCATTGCTCTCCCAAACTTTGTCATAGGGAGCGCCGTAACATTCAGCAAGAAGTTTCAAGACAAAAAAGAATTGTGATTGTGTCTCGATATTTCTTCTTGTCAAAAAGACTAATCTTTGATTCCATCGCTGCCCCTTGAGCATTCTGTTCAATATATGCATAAAGGTTTCAACGCTCGACATTTCAGCTTTTGAAATTAAAAAATCTTCTTTGACAGATTCTAATTCAGAATGAATTTGAAAATGATTATCGTGAAGACCCATCAAAATCACAAAGAAGAACGGTGCTGACAAATGCTGGTTTGGCCAAGGATACTTTTTAACAGCCTCATCAATTTTCTTGATAAGATTTGGTAACTCGTGGCCCTTTGCAGTCCAATATCGATCCAAAGCAGGACTCACATATTTCAACAATCCGTACTCATGAGTTCGCTTCAAATATTCCGATAAATAGCCTTCCCTTGCCATCTTCAAAAACTCTTCACGAACTCGCTCTTTTTTAGCATTCAAAAGAGTGGAAGCTTTATTCCTTAACGCCTTCTCTGTGCTTTTTTCTAAATGAAAGCCAATTCGAATCATAAAGCGAAGTGCCCGCAACATACGCACTGGATCTTCTTCAAAGCGAGCATTGGCCTCACCGATCGTTCGTATTTGCTTCAAAGAAATATCTTTTTGTCCCGACACATAATCAACGACCTTGCCCTTAAAAGGGTCCAAGAAAAGCCCGTTGAGAGTAAAATCTCTTCTTTCTGAATCATCTTTTTCATTTCCAAAAACGTTTTCATCTAAAGTCCCCGTAAGGGTTTTCTCCGGAGCTCTTCGAAAAGTTGTAATTTGAATTTCTAAAAAATGCTTTGATCGATCAAGAGGAGGAAACACGTACTGTTTTGTTCCCTGCAATGATTTCTTCCTACGAGCCACAACAATTCGAAATCTTTTTCCAATAATCTGAGAGCGATGAATGACGGATTTTACCCGATAAGGATTTGCAGAGGTCGCGATGTCAAAATCTTTAGGGGGAATTCCGAGCAAAATATCGCGAACGCATCCTCCCACCAAATACGCTCGGTGCCCCGCTTTTTGCAATTCACGAACGATGTCTAAAGCTTGAGAATCAATTTTCTCTTTGTAGTTTTTGGGCAAACCCAAACCACGAGAAAAAAACTTCCAAATCATAGCGCTGCTCCCGAGAAGCAACCCTTTGGAGCTTTCAAAAGAGGGATCCTAGACAACTCAAATTCCGTTGAATTTCCAGAAATAATATCTTGAGCTTTTTTTTCAAATTCCTGCAAACGTTCCACAAAAGACGCAATTTCCATTTCTTCGTAATTGGGTAAAAAAGGCTTCAACTTTGCGAGTGAATCACCGGCAAGCTTTAAAACACCTCGAGGATTTTCATTTAACACATGATAAAAAGCCGCAGCCGCTTGAATAATTCCCTGAATAAAAGTTTTGAGAGGTGGAATTTTTGTCAACCAAACCTCTTCCAAAACCTCATGGCACTCCCAAAAATACTTTTGATTAAATAAATCAATCGCTTTCAAAAAGGCTTTCGACTCCTCTTCATCAAGCTGTCCGTTCAACAAACTCACAATACTCACGCTCGAGGAATCGCTGCTAGTAATTTTTGCGTATAAGAATGCTGAGGATTTTTATACAATTCATCGGAATAATTTTTTTCGACTATCTCACCTTTATACATAACCGCCACTTCATCACTGATAAATTTTACAACTGAGAGATCGTGAGAAATAAAGACATACGTTAAATTAAATTGATCTTGTAAATCTAAAAGAAGATTCAAAATCTGAGCCTGAATCGAAACATCCAAAGCCGAAACGCACTCATCACAAATAATAAACTCAGGATTCACCGTCAGAGCACGTGCAATACAAATACGTTGCCTTTGTCCGCCCGAAAACTCATGAGGATATCGCTGTAGATGCTCAGGCGCCAAACCCACTCGCTTTAAAAGATCCGCTGCCAAATCAATACGATCTTGTCGAGAATTCCCAATGGAGTGAATTTTCATGGGCTCAAGCAAAGCCTCCCCAATCGTCATACGAGGATTCAAAGACGCATAAGGATCTTGAAAAATAATTTGCATCTTACGACGCATTTGTCGCAATTCCTCACGACCCAAATCCGTAAGACTTGTATTTCCGTAGTGAACTTCTCCCGCAGTGGGCTCAATCAAGCGCAATATAGAACGACCCAGCGTCGTCTTGCCAGATCCCGATTCGCCCACAAGACCCAAAGTCGTTCCACGAGGAACATCAAAACTTACGTTTTTAACGGCCTCAAAATAACTTTTAACTCCACCTAAAATTCCCCCACGAATCGGAAATTTCTTTTCCAAATTTTGAACTTTGAGCAGTATCTCTTTTCCTTGTTTTTTAACGGCTCTATCCGAAGTATCTACATTTGGATTTTGAGCTTCGCCTGTTGGGCTTAAAAAATCAGCTACCGTAGGCAAACGCTGTGGACGAATATCCAAAGGAGGACGACATTTCAGCAATCCCCTCGTATAGGGATGAGCGGGGTTTTTGAAAAGGTCTTTGACCTTTCCACTTTCCACCAACTTTCCGCGGTACATCACCAAAACATCATCTGCAATTTCTTTGATGACACCAAGATCATGAGTGATGAAAAGCATACTCATCTTGTGTTTTTCTTGGAGCTTTTGCAAAAGCTCGAGAACTTGTTTTTGAATCGTCACGTCCAGAGCCGTTGTCGGCTCGTCGGCAATCAAAAGTTGGGGCTCACACCCAATAGCCATAGCAATCATGACTCTTTGTTTTTGCCCTCCGCTGAGTTCGTGAGGATAGGCAGAAATTTTTTGACTTGGATTGGGAATTCCCACCTGATCCAACAAATCAATACTTTGTTGCCAAGCTTCTTTCTTAGACAGTCCCTTATGCAATTGCAGCACTTCGCTGATTTGATAACCCACCGTAAAAACAGGATTCAGCGAAGTCATGGGCTCTTGAAAAATCATCGAGATCTTATTGCCGCGGTACTGACGATAAGCGCTTTCTTCAACTTTTGTGAGATCAGTCCCCTCAAACAAAATACTTCCGCCCACAATTTTTCCAGGTGGATTGGGAATAAGGCCCATAATCGCAAGAGAGGTGACGCTCTTTCCAGATCCTGATTCGCCGACAAGACCCACAGTTTTTCCCTGGCCTATTTCAAAACTCATATTGTTCACGGCAAGGGTTTTTTGTCCTGCTGATTCGAACTCAATACTGAGATTGTCGACTTTCAGTAACATAGAGCCTTTCTAGCAGAGCAATGACAGATGCTCAATTTTTTAAGAGCTTTTTCAAGTACTTAGACCCTTAATAATCCACCGCTTTATACTGCTCGGGACGCGGAAAAATGGGCGGAGGATCTCCAAGCTCAGGCAACCAACGAAGTTCTTGCCATTCAAAAGAAAATTCCTTTTTAGCCTTTTGATAAACCTCAAAGGTTGATCCAAATTCAATTTTCTCAGAATTCAAAACCTCTGACCCTACAAATTTTACATAAAAGTCATCGTTCATAGAACCGTATTGGACAGGGAAAAAAGACAAAGGATCAACTTTCACTAACTTCTTCTGAGAGCGATTTACAATTTCTAGCTGATAAACCTGTTCTTCGTCCGAAAATTTGCAACGCTCCACTTTATCAAAGCTCAAGCGCCCCATTAACATGTCGTACATAACCTCTGGTCGAATACGCACAGGGAGAATTTCTAAAAATCTTTTTTGTCTAAGCGAAGTGTCCCAAAATTCATGTGCAGGAATACGGTAGAGCTCTTTGCGTCTTGGGATCAAAAACTCCACCCACTTTTCATCTGAGCGTAAAATTGCAAAAGGACCGCTCAACGGAGATCTAATCTCAATCCAAAACTGACGGTCCGACCTGAGCGATAAAAGCATTTGCCAGCTACCGCTTTTATCTTTGCCTTGTGCGCGCCCCTCTACCCTTTGGAAGGTCTGACTTCTGTTTTTTAATCGCTCTGTTAAATCCTTACAGGAAATAATTTCAGTGGCATGACGTTTAGCTTTAAAAGAGGCGCAAGAAGCAAAAAGAAAAAAAAGAAAACAGAATAAAAATCTATTTGGAAGAACACAGTCCGCCTGAACTGCAGCTAATTTTTCGATCATTTGCGATCTGATATCTCGCCAAAGACTCCTGAACTCGAATTCTCTCATGAACGGCATCAATACCTTTTTTGATCGCTTTATCATACCAGCCTATAGCATCCTGAATACGGCCCTTTTTGGCAAGGATGTCGGCAAGGTGAATCATAATCACGGGTTCATCGGGCTTTAACTTGTGACAAGTCTCCAACAAGCTAAGAGCTTCCTCTAAATGATTCTGCTTATATTTCAACCAGGCTTTAGAATCTAAAACATAGGGATCATCTGGCTTGTTTTTTAGTGCAGCCTCGATCAAACGTTCTGATTCTTTTAAATCAATTCCTTTATCTGCCAAAATATATCCTACCAAGTTTTGGAGAGCAGGATTTCCAGAATCTTCTTTCAACAAAGATCGTCCCATCGCCAAAGCCTCTTTCCACTTTCCTTCTTCATCAAAAGAAAGAGCTCGAACGTATCTCAAATTTGAATTTTTAGGAAAAATCTCTAACCCTTTCTCTAGAACTTGCTGAGCAAGAGCCTTCATCTTTTTTTGAGATAAAAATGAATAGAGAACTGAATAGAGAGGTTCGTCAGTTTTTTTCTTTTTAGCTAATAATTCAAGCGCAGTGGAATGAGCCAGGGCCTTTGATTTTTCCTCTTGCCCCAAATCCCATAAACAACTCAACTCCATAGAAAGTCGTTCAGGATAAAAAGCAGATTCTTTGTTGATTTTTCGAATCTCGTTCAAAGCGAGATCTTTTTTATTTTGTTCGAACAAAGCAGTGGAATAATAGTAACGAACTGTATCGTTTTTAGGTTGATTAACAATTAAATGAGAAAGTTTAAATTCAGCTTGTTCGTAGTCTTTCATCTGAATGTAGAGAGCCGCTAAACGAGCCATGTTTTGATAATCTTTAGGTTGATGAATTGAATAAGCTTCCAAAGCAGCAATCGCTCTTCGACTGTCTAACTTTTCCATGTACAAAAGACCTAAGCGCTTATGAAATTCAGGATTATCTGTAAGCTCCGCTAACCATGAATAAGTTTGAAGAGCCTCATCTTTCAAGCCCACCATATCTTGCAAAACCGCCAAGTGAGCTGCAGCCGTGACATTTTGAGAATCAAGTTCAAGAGATTTTTTATAATCAGTCATCGCAAGCTTATCTTTACTTTCGACTTGCATTAAGCTTCCGCGCAGCAAATAAGCCTGAGAAGAGTCAGGAATTTCTTTTAAGAAATTTTTTACGATTTTTTGCGCTAATTCTAAATTTTTATCTTCGATTTCAATTCGAACCCGCAAAGTATAAAACTCTTCATCCTTGGGGTATTTCAAAAGCCATTTGTCGAGTTCTGCACGTGCTTCACTCAAACTTCCTTCTCGGATTAAAACTCGTATGAAAATTTTCTTAGCCTCATCACTCTTGTCCCTTAACTTAAACAACTCTTCTCTCGCGGAAGCGTAGAGGCCTCTTTCAAGTAAATCCGTCGCAAGCTGTAAACGTAAACTATTTGATTCAGAATCGTATTGAAGCGTCTGAGCGAGAGCTTTCTGAGCTTTTTCATCCTCACCTCTTTGATCGTGAAACTGATAGAGCAAATAAGAATATGTTGCGTTTAATTTTTGTTCATCTTGAACAATTCCAGGAATAGAAGACACAGTTAAAGTTCGCGGCTCTCGATCGAATGCTTTGAAAGAACAGGCACTTAAAAAACATCCTGTTATGAGTATAGTTACGAAGATTTTCTTCATATAAGTCCTGAAGAAGTTTTCGGAACAATTTACGAAATGGTTGACTAAATTCTATGGCGCGAAAATGCCTTAAAAGGACTCGCCAAAAAATTGTCGCAATCTTAACAAAACCTTAACGAACTATAAGGTTTAGGCTTTGAACAAATTTATATTCATCAGAATTCCGAAGCGCTTGAGTTAACTTATAGGGAGAAGCGCTCATCACAACAGGCACAACCTCATAAGAGGAAAGCTCTAAGAGTTCATCTTTTCTTTTAAAGGTCGTATAAGCTAGAACAGAGGTTTTTTGTGGAAGGCCATAATAAAGCTGGTTACTCACAAAATTTCCTAAGGAATAAAAAACAAGTCTTTTTTTAGACTCACCTAACTCATCTTCTAAAGTTACAAATTCAGCGGGCTGAAGAACATGGGGATGCGCACCCATAATAAGATCCGCTCCTTTACGAAAAAAATAGCGAGCGAGTGACTTCTGTCTTTCGGTGGGATCCACTCTTTTCTCTTCACCCCAATGAGGAATCACAATGACAAGATCAGCCTTCATTTTGAGTTTCATTTCTTTGATCAGAGCACCCAAGTACTCCTGATCCTGGCCACAATCAGCCACGTAAGGAGATTGAGAAAAATTCACAACATCCGTGCATGCAATCCAAGCAGTGCGCACTCCTTCAACATCCAAAATTTTATAAAAGCCCTCAGAAGAATTTAAATCGCTCCGAGTTCCAACATGGCTCAATCCTGAATCATTCAAAACACGAATCGTTTCCCACAATCCCTCAATGCCTCGATCAAGTGAATGATTGTTAGCCGTAGAAACGATATCAAAACCAGAATCAACCAAATCTCCTGCTAAGCGACTTGGAAAATTAAAACTATATTGAACCGATTGAGGAGCAAGATGATCCGCCATGGGCCCCTCTAAATTTCCGTATGTGATATGAGCATTTTTAAGATCCGGTAGTAAATCGGCCCAAAGACTCAAAAAACCCTCTGGACGATCTAAACCCTGCCTGCGCAAAGGCTGATGAATAAGAATATCACCAACGCCTAAAATTTTGATATCTGCTTGAGCAAATCTCAAAGAAATTGAGATGAAAAAAATAAAAAAAATAAATTTTAGGAAACGCAACTTAGCGCGCAACTTAGCAAGAAATTACCAAAAAAGAATCAATGAATTTGCTCAATAACCGAAGAAATCTCATCCAAACTCGCAACAGCTGTTCCCACTTTAGAAACAACCACACTTGCTGCTGCGTTCGCGATATAGGCTGCAATCGGAAGCTCAATTCCAAAAGAAGAAAACAGCCCTAAGGTTGCGATGACTGTGTCACCCGCTCCCGTCACATCATAAACTTCACGCGCAAAACTGGGGAAAGTAAAAACAAGTTCCGTTCCTTGCTTGCCAAAAACCCCTGTCATTCCGTGCTTTCCTCGAGTTAAAAGAACTCCTTCAAGATCATAATCTTTGCAAATTTTTTGAGCAGCTTTCACAACAAGATCATCACTTTGCCCACGCATTAAACTAAATCCGCATAAACGCTCGGCTTCATCGATATTGGGAGTGAGCAAGGTTGCACCACGATACCAATTGGGAGACGTATTTCGATTGGGATCAACAAATAATGGAATTTTTTTGGAACGAGAAAGTTCCACGAGTTCTTTCAAAAGATTTTCACTCAAAGTTCCCTTTGAATAATCCTGAGCAATCATCAAAGAACTTTGGGAAAGAGACTCTCTCCATGCAGATGGAAGATTTTGAGCATAGCGTTTTTTTTCAGCTGCGTGCTCGTGATCGACTCTCAAAAGCTGATGCTGAGATCCCGCAATATAGCGACTTTTAATAGGAGTCACCCAATGAACATCTTTTTGAAAATGATTTTGAGCATTCGCACATGTTTCTTTGAGGAGGGATTGAATGCATGCAGAACCCTCGTCTTCTCCGATAAATCCGTAGATGTGGGTTTGAAAAGAAATATGCTGACTCAGATGACTCAAGTTTCGAACCACGTTCGCTGAACAACCCGCCTTGTCTTCACATTTTTCGACTAAAAGAACAGGTACAGGAGCTTCAGGAGAAATTCGATCAACATTTCCAAAAACAAAGCGATCAACCGCCATGTCTCCCACAACACCTACGGAAGGCTTTTTTGTATAAGCCTTGACCTTATGAATAGCCTCTAAAGCTTGATTCTTTAAAGTAAGGAGGTCCATTGCCCGATAGACTAGCATCCAAAAGGTAAATTTTCCTAGCTAAATTCCTCGTTAGAAAAGCTCGCTTTTTCAAGACAGAAAGACTCTCTTCCTGCTAAAGTCGCTAGTATAGATGTCTAGCTCTTCACTTACTAAGCAGGAATGGAATTTCTTCCTCACCCGCCTTAAACAACAAAAAAAATATCTCATACCTGCCTTTATTTTTGCCATTGGAGCGGCCCTTTCTCAGGTTCTTTTTGCTTGGATTGCCGGTAAGATTTTTAACGTTACCTTCGTCACACGAGCTTGGGAAGATGCCATGGTTCTTGCCATTTGTGGGGGAATTATCTCACTCGTAGCTTTTGCTTCTTTGAATGAGTTTTTCCACCGATACCTGCTTCGTAAAGCCCTCGAAAAGATGGCTCAAAAACTTAGAATCGAAATCTTTACGCGCTATCTTGTTTTCTCAGAGGCTGCAAAAAGCCGCCTCGAAACAGGTACAGCCATCAACTATGTCGTGACGGACGTTCAACTCTTAAGTGAAGCTCGCCACTTCATCACAGAAATGGTGAAAGAGCCTCTCACGATTATCGCTTTGCTTGGTTATCTTTTTTACCTTCAATGGCAACTCTGTCTTGTCTGCTCTGTGGCTCTTTTACCCATCGCTGTTGCGAATCATTTTTTGGGAAAAAGTGCTCGTCGAAACCAAAATAAAGTCCAAGGACAACTTGCTGAAACAATACAGAGTGTGAATGAAAACTTTCAAGGTCTCAGAACCGTTCATACATTTTTACTCGAGAAAATGGTCCTTAAAGATTTTACAAATCTTATGGATAGCCTTGTTTCTAAACTTTTAAAAATTACACGCATCGAAGAGAGCGTTGGCCCCGTTATCAAAGTTATCTCCGCATGTGTAGCTGCTATCATTTTGTATGCAGGTGCTTTTCTCGTAAACAAAAACCATTCTCTTTTAGCCGAAGACCTCGTGCGTTTCTTAACTGCGGCTGGTCTCATACAAGCGCCCCTCCGAAACATGAGCCATGCGGGCGTTCAAATACAACGTATTTCAGCAGGAGCAATGCGGATCGTTTCTCTCTTTAACATTCCTTTTGATCAGCTAAGTATCGATCAAAGTAAACACATCCAAAGCCACAAAAACTACCCTATTCCGCAAAAACCCTTGGCGCTTGAATTCCAAAACGTTTCTTTTGCGTATCCTTCAAACCATGAAGGTGCTGAAAAAAATCCGAGCCCCGCCCCCTACGCCTTGAGCAACATCAACCTCAAACTCGAAGCACGTAAAAAAATTGCTTTAGTTGGAAAAAGTGGGTCTGGAAAAACAACACTTTCACTTTTAGCTCTTCGACTTATAGATCCTTCCCTAGGATCTATTCTTTTAGATGGAAAAAATATCCAAGAAATGGAACTTGGAGATTATCGCTCTTACTTTTCTTACGTTTCTCAAGAAGTTTACTTCTTTCACGGAACACTCAAAAACAACATGTTAAAAGTCGCACCCAACGTGAGTGACGAAGACATCTGGAAAGCCCTCGAACTCGCGCAACTCAAGGATCGCGTTCAAAATTTCCCCCACGGCCTTGATACGATGTTAAGCGAAAAGGCTGCGAACCTTTCGGGTGGAGAAAGGCAACGACTTGCCATTGCTCGAGCTCTCCTTCGTCAATCACCGATTTTGATTTTAGACGAAGCAACCTCAAACTTAGACTCCGAGAATGAACGTCTCATTCAAAAGGGACTCGATCATCTGATGAACGACCGATCTGCAATCGTTATTGCCCACAGGCTTAGCACTGTGCTCAATTGCGACGAAATATTAGTTTTTGATCGCGGACAGATTGTAGAACGAGGTAGTCCCCATGATCTCAGAGGAAGAGAATCAACTTTCTCTAAAATGTGGTCTCTTCAACAAGGAGAAACACTTGCGACATGAGCGCAGAGACAATTGCTAAACCCTACAAAATACTTGTGCTCTCCGACCTTCATCTGCGCAGTCCTGAAAGCGATCAACGTTACCAAAAATTTCTTGATGTTTTAAAAAAATTCGAAGAGAGCTCTTACGATGAATTATTTTTGATGGGTGATGTTTTTGACATTCTTATTGGACCTTTTCAATTTTGGAAGAGGCTTCACCCAGAATTTTTCACTCTTCTTCACTCTTTAAAAAAGAATAAAAAAAACATTTCATGGGTTCAAGGAAATCATGATTTTCAAATCGGTTCTCTTTTGGAAGAGTTTAAAATCAACTGGATTGAACAAGATGTTGTTTTAGAAAGAAACCAGCTTAAAATTTATCTTGCTCACGGTGACCTTGCAGACTGGACCGACAAACTCCACCCTCTTTGGAGAAAACTACTGACCTCTCAATTCTTAAAGTGGCTATTGGGTCAGCTATCTGAAAACTTCGCTGAAAAAAGATTTTACCCCTTTGCCCTCAAAGCAAGCTCTGCGTCGCGTCGAGTAAGCGGAACAACCCCCAGAGATCCCAATGCCGATGAAACTTTTAAAAAATACGCTCTTAAAATGGGAACTCAAAACAAAGCCTCTCTTGTACTCTTGGGCCACAGTCACTTAACAGAGAACACACTTCTCGAAAAAAAGATTCATTACCTCAACCTGGGATCCTGGCTCAACGAGCCGCTTGTGGGAATCATTGAAATCCAATCAAGTGGCCAATTTGAAACAAAAGTTTTTCCTGTTGAGACTTGGCTCTCAGCCTAGCAATGACATAATGGAGATGTGAAAAAAAACCTTTCACTTTCTTCATTTGTTCTCATATTAGGCTTCTTAACTTATTTCTGGAATTACCAACATCCTTCCGATTTATACTGGGACGAAAATTACTACCTTCCTTCTGCAACAAAATATCAAAAAGGAATTTTTTTCCAACAAAGTCACCCCCCACTTGCAAAACTTTTAATAGCCGCCGGAGACTCGCTCCTCAGTCCAAACTCAGATCCCTTTAACGAATTTGAAAAAACTGACTACATTAAAAACGTTCCCAAGGGATATTCCTTTGCAGGAATGCGTTTAGCTCCTGTTTTTTTTGGGTGCTTGAACTGCCTCTTATTTTTTCTTCTCATGCTGAGTCTTACCCAGAATTCACTTTGGTCCTTTTGCCTGAGTTTTCTTTACATTTTTGACAATGCTCTTATTCTTCAAAGTCGCGGGGCCATGCTCGAATCGATTCAAATATTTGGAATTCTTTTAGCCCTTCTTAGTTATTTTGAAGTTTATAAAAAAAATCGCTATTCAAAATCATGGGCAGCAGGACTCTCAATAGGAATTGCCTGGGCAACTTGGACCAAAATCAATGGTTTGATCGTGATTTTACTTTTGCCGCTTCTTTTATTTCATTCCAAACAAAAAACTTTTTTTAAAAAATTCAAAGAAGCCCTTCCCTCATTTGGAATTTCTTTTCTGACAATGACTTTTTTTTCTGTTCTTGTTTGGCAAACTCATTTTAGTTTGGGTAAAAAGATTGAACCAAGCCTTCAAAACAATGGTTGGTACAAAGCCTCAGAAGAACTTAAAGAAATCAAAAGAAATCCCGATCAACACACAAATCCTTTCAAAAATTTTTACGTTGAATTGAGAGATTACCTACACTTCATGGCCGTTGATGTAGATGGATTCTCGCCCCTCAATCTTTGTAAAAAAGACGAAAACGCGAGCCCTTTCTACTGGTGGCCCTTTGGGGGAAGAACTATTAGCTATCTCTGGTCCACCCTTGATAGCGGTGAACACGTTTCTTATCTCTACATGATTTCAAATCCTTTTGGCTGGGCAATGGGCCTCCTTGGACTCTTTCTCACAA
>CANIGN010000021.1 GCA_947467125.1 Bacteriovoracaceae bacterium
AAATCTCCTGCATCTGCATGAGGAGTGAAACTTGGTTTGTGTTTTCCACGAAGCAAGTTTGCAATTTCAGAAGCTAATCGACCCACTGTTTGTCCAGCGCCATCGATCAAGAGCCATGCTCTATCTTCGTTATCAGCAGGAGCAAATAATGTTTTTCCAGAGATCTTTTTGAAAGGACCTTTAGGAGCTGTAATTCTTGCAGATTGAGGAGCATGTCCCACTGCTTTGAATTTCTTACGGCTTGCTGCACCTGTTTTTACTTTGCTTTTTTTCTCTTCACCGCCACGAACTTTAATTTTTGAAGCGGATTTCACAGCTTTTTTCACCACTTTTGCAGCACGTTTGTGTGCTTTTGAGGGAGCTGCTTTAGACGCACCTTTTTTAGATGCTGAAGAGACTGTTTTCTTATCACTCGCTTTTGTCATAAAATAGTATTCGCATTCTTATCTACCAAAGGACGTAGGGAGTCAAGAATTCAGGTAGGAATATTACAAACTTAGACCTTAACAGACCGCGGTAGAGACCTTTGTAGATCGAATTTTATAAAGTAACCTCGAGTATATGTCACGCAAAGCCTTTCTCGTCACCGGCATCCGAACTCCCTTTTGCAAAGCAGGAACAGCTCTCGCTAAAGTTCACGCGGCTGAATTGGGTAGGATTGCTCTTTCTGAAATGCTTATTCGAACAGGAATTCCCCTTAAGGACTGGAATTTACTCATAGATGAGGTCATCGTGGGAAACACAGGAACGCCCGCAGATACCGCAAATATTGCTCGCGTGATTGCCTTAAGAAGCGGACTCGATCAGAGCATCTCTGCTTATAGCGTGCACAGAAACTGTGCCTCAGGGCTTGAGTCCATTGCTCAAGCAACCCTCAAAATTGAAGCAGGTGTGGCGGACATTATCGTCGCGGGTGGGACAGAATCGATGTCCAATATGCCTTTGATGTATAATCAGAAAGCACAGTCTTTTTTTGAAAATCTAAATCGTTCAAGGTCCTTAGGTGACAAAGCCAAAGCCTTTTCTCAAATTCCCGTCCAGGAATTTATCAAACCACGCGTAGCTTTAATGGAAGGACTCACAGATCCTTTTTGCGGCATTAACATGGGAGAAACCGCAGAAGTTTTGGCCAAAGAATTTCAGATAAGTCGTGGAATTCAAGACGAATTTGCACTCGCAAGTCACCACAAAACAGCAAAAGCTGCGAGTGAAGGTTTTTACAAAGACGAGATCGCACCTGTCGTTCTTCCACACGATCCGCAAACAGTCGTGGAAGCAGACGTTGGACCAAGAGCCAACCAAACCATGGAAGCTCTCCAAAAGCTGAAACCCTTCTTTGATAAAAAATTCGGAAGTATCACTGCGGGCAATAGCTCACCTATCACTGACGGAGCCGCGATGGTTCTCGTGTGTTCTGAAGAAGGATTAAAAAAACTAGGCGGCGCTCTCAAAGCTCAAGCTCAAATCAACGGATATGCTTTTGCAGGATGTGATCCCAAGCGTATGGGATTGGGCCCTGTGTTTGCGACTCACAAACTTTTTCAAAAAACAGGCGAGAAGCTCGCAGACTTCGATCGTTTTGAATTGAACGAAGCTTTCGCAGCTCAAGTGATTTCTTGTATGATGGCCATGGATTCAGACGCTTTCTGCAAAGAACATTTCCAAACTGCAAAGCTCGGTCACTTAAGCCAAGAACTTTTAAACGTAAATGGAGGCGCAATCGCGCTCGGACATCCTGTGGGCGCCACAGGATCACGCTTAGTTCTTACAGCTATGCGTGAATTGAAACAAAAAAATAAAAAACGATCGCTCATTTCACTATGCATAGGAGGAGGTCAAGGTGGAGCTCTCTCAATCTCAGCAATTTAAGGTAAAGGACCAAAAAATGTCGGATTTTTTTAATGGAAAAGCTTTTCGTGTAACTCTGCAAGATTCTCTTGCGATTGTTGATTTTGATCTACAAGGAGAGAAAATCAATAAATGGTCTGAATCCTCTCTCAAAGAACTCGATGAAGTTCTGGCCAAACTTGAAGGCAATAAAGGCACTTTAAGCGCCGTTCTTTTTAGATCTGCAAAAGTTAAATCCTTTATTGTGGGCGCAGACATCAAAGTCATTCAAAGTCTCACAACTCGCGACGAAGCTGTTTTCGCAAGTGAATTCGGGCAAAAAGTTTTTTCTCGTCTTGAAGACTTTCCTCTCCCAACAATTGCAGCGATCGAAGGTCCTTGCATGGGTGGGGGAACGGAATTCATTCTCTCTTGTGACTATCGAGTAGCGTCTGATTCTGACAAAACACAAATGGGACTTCCCGAAGTCAAACTTGGAATTTTTCCAGGTTGGGGTGGAACTTACCGCCTTCCTCGGATTGTAGATCTTCCCACTTCACTCGATATGATTTTGAGTGGAAAATCTCTGAATGCAAAAAAAGCAGCAAAAGTAGGCCTTGTGGATCAAGTGATCCCTGAGGGATTATTTGCTCTGAAAGCAGTTGAGTTTGCTCGTGCTCAAACAAAAAAAAGAAAAAACCCAGAGCCGCAGAAAAGTTCTTTTGTAAATAAATTATTGAGCTCAAATCTTGTGGGAAGAACCGTTGTCTTTAAAAAGACAAAAGAAACTGTTTTGAAAACAACTCGTGGGCATTACCCCGCTCCCTTGAAAGCTCTTGAAGTGATTGAAAGTTGCTGGGGCAAAAGCCGCGCAGATTGGATGAAAAAAGAACGCGAACTTTTTGGAGATCTTGCGATCAGCGATATTTCCAAAAATTTAATTCGAATCTTTTTTATGACGGAAGCCGTGAAGAAAGAAAGCGGAACAAGTTTAAGCTCTGAAGAATTACTAAAAATAAATCCTGTGCAACAACTTGCTGTCCTAGGAGCAGGAGTCATGGGCGCTGGCATTGCAGCGACAAGTGCAGCTCGTGGTATGAAGGCTCAACTCAAAGATGTGAACTTCCAGGCTGTGGGCAAAGGCCTTGCGCATGCTCGAAAACTTTTTCAAAAAGCCGTCGACCGTAAAAAAGACACCGCTCTTCAAAGAGACGACAAGTTTAGAAATCTAAGAGGACAAACAGACTACTCAGGATTCAAAGGTCTTGATCTTGTGATTGAAGCTGTTGTGGAAGATCTCAAGGTAAAGAAAAGTGTTTTCGCAGAACTCGAAAACGTTGTGAGCCCGCAATGTATTTTGGCAACTAATACTTCGAGCTTACAACTTTCAGAAATCTCTTCTGATCTTAAAAATAAAGAAAGATTTTTGGGACTTCACTTTTTCAATCCAGTCGACAAGATGCCTCTTGTAGAAGTGGTTGTGAGTGAAAAAACATTACCTGAGTACACTGCTAAAGCGGTTGCTTATGTGAAAAGCATCGGAAAAACTCCGCTCGTCACAAAAGATGGTCCTGGATTTTTGGTCAATCGCTTACTTGTCCCTTTCATGTTGGAAGCAGGATATTTAATCGAAGATGGTGCTGATCTTGAAAAGGTTGATCGTGAAATCAAAAAATGGGGAATGCCCATGGGTCCTTACGAGCTTTTGGATGAAGTGGGACTCGATGTTGTTTCTAAAATCTGTCCCATTTTCGAAAAAGCTTTGGGTGAAAGGTTTGTCGCTCCAGCTATCATCAATAAAATTTCTGGTGATGTGCAAGGCGCTCAAAAACGCTACGGCAAAAAATCAGGCCTCGGGTTCTACAAGTGGGAAAACAACAAACGCGTTGAGATGGACCGTGCGGGCTTAGAAAAAATCGTCGGCCATTCCCTCAATGGGCAAAAGGTATTGCTTTCAGGTGAAGCCCTTGCTCAGCGTATGGTCTTTCCAATGATCAACGAAGCGGCTGTCGTTTTAGAAGAAAAGATTGTGGCAAGTGCTGAAAAAATCGACTTGGGAATGATCTTTGGTATCGGATTCCCTCCTTTTAAAGGGGGCTTATGCCGTTATGCAGACTCTATAGGCCTTGAAAAGATCACCCGAGAGCTCGAAAGGCTTGCGGCTTCACATGGTCCTCGCTTTAAGCCCACAGATGCACTAAAACGATTATCTGCCAACGGAGGCAGATTTTATCAATGAGTTTAGATGTGAGTTTAGATGTAAATTTGGAAGTTGAAAGAAAAACTCAAAAAATAGCCGGAAAATCAAAAACTCTTGAAGCCCAAGAGCTTCTAAGAGTTGAGGCTGAAGCTATTCTTTCTGCGGCTGATCGTTTAGGAACAGAATTCGATCACGCACTCGAAATCATTCAAGACTGTGCTCAAAAAAATAAAAAACTCATTCTTATGGGAATGGGAAAATCTCATTATGTTGCGGCCAAGATTGCGGCTTCTTTTATGAGCACAGGCGTGACGGCTCTTTTTGTTCATCCCGCTGAAGCCATTCATGGCGATTTGGGGATCATCAGCGAAGGGGATGTTTGCGTTCTTATTTCAAAAAGCGGAAGCACTCCTGAAATTGTCGCTCTTCTTCCTTTCTTAAAAGCCAAATCAAAACTTATTTCGATCATCGGAAATAAAAACTCCGCCATTGGACTCGTTTCTGACTGCATCCTCGATGCGTCTGTTGAACGCGAAGCTTGTCCCATCAATTTGCTTCCCACTGCGAGCACGACACTTGCTCTCGCATTGGGCGATGCTTTGGTTGCAACTTTTGCAAAAACTGATGGATTCAATCCCGAAAAATTTGCGGGCTATCACCCAGGTGGCTCACTAGGAAAAAGACTTCTCCGCGAAGTTCACGAAGTCATGCTTTCTCTTGAAAAAATTCCTCTCGGCCAAGGAACAGAAACTCTTCAACAATGTGCAGAACTCATGAGCCAAAAACCCGTGGGTGCATTTTGTGTGGTCGATCAAGATAAGAAACTTAAAGGAATCGTTGTCGATGGAGACATCCGAAGAGCTCTTGCTCAAGGAGTCTCAGCTCAAAGCCCTATCGAAAAACTTCTTATCAAAAACCCCACAACCATTAGACCCGATATTATCGTTAACGACGCTCTTGCAACGCTTGAAAGAAAAGACAAACAAATCACCGCAGCTCCCGTTGTTGATCACAACGGAGTTTTAGTGGGCTTTGTCAGGATTCACGATTTAATATGAAAACTTTAGCTATTATTCCCTTTCGCAAACAATCTGCTCGTATTCCTGAAAAAATTTTTAAAAAAATTCAAGGAACAGAACTTTGCGTTTCTGTGACCTCAAAAATTATCAATTCTTTAAAATCTTTTGATGACTTAGAAGTTCTCGCAGCCGTTGATGATCCACAAACTCGTGACTTACTTTTGAAATGCTTAAAAGCTAAAAATATTATCATGACCGATCCCGAGCTTCCTTCTGGAACAGATCGCGTCTATGCAGCAGCTCTTCAGTATGCACAAAAAAACAACATTTCTTATTCCTCTCTTCAAGCGGTCATTAACATTCAAGGCGATATGCCTTTTCTTTCTGAATCAGCACTTGCTGAATTCACAAAAGATTTAAAAAACTGGGATGCTTCAAAAGAACTCATTCTCACTCCTTATGAGTCGTGGCCAAGCGACTTGGATTACAAGGATCTTGGAAATGTAAAAATTGCGACAAGCCAATCGGATAGGGCGCTTTATTTTTCGAGATACCCCATTCCTTGTTCAAGAAACTTTGATTTTAAAGCTCTCAAGTTACACGTGGGAATTTACGCCTTCACTCCTTCAGCTTTAGAAAATTTTTGCAAACTTTCTGCATCCCCTCTGGAGAAGCTCGAAGGCCTTGAACAATTAAGAGCTCTCGATGCTCAAATCCCTATTCTTTGTAAGCACGTTGTCTGCAAAGCTGATGAAAGTTTTAGAGGAATCGACACTCCGAGTGACTTAGAGTGGGCAGAGAATTTTAAAACGCAAAACCCTCAGTCAAAAAACTCTACTGGAGAAATCTCTGCATGAATCCTTTAGAAAACATTGTTGAATTCAAATATGGATCAAAAAGTTTTAGCTGGGGAAGCGGCAAAGGTTTTACCCTGATGGCCGGACCCGACATCTTTGAAGATTATGGGATGGTGAAAGAAGTTGCTTCAGAATTAAAAAGAGTTACCGATGAACTCGGAATTCCTTGGATTTTGAAATGTTCTTTCGACAAGGCCAACAGACAAAGTAGCTCAAGTTTTAGAGGCTTAGGGATGGATGAAGCTCTCGAAGGGCTTGAGAAATTAAAAATCGAATACAACTGTCCGCTTGTGACAGATATTCATGAAGTTGCTCAAATTAAAAAAGTTGCTCAGTTTGCGGACGTTTTGCAAATTCCTGCTTTTCTCTCGCGTCAGACAGATCTTGTTCAAGAAGCTGCCAAAACAGGAAAAGTCATCAATATTAAAAAAGGCCAGTTCTTAGCTCCTTGGGATATGAAAGCGATTGCTCAAAAATGTGTAGCTGTTGGCAATTCAAAAGTGCTTCTTTGTGAAAGAGGAACAAGCTTTGGATACAATAGACTTATTGTGGATGTTCCGGGACTTGCAGAAATGCGTAAAAGCGGATTCCCCGTCGTGATGGATGCCACACACTCAGCACAACTCCCTGGAACTGCAGCGGGCGGTACAGCAAGCGGTGGAAACAGAGAAGCGATTGCGATTTTAGCCAAGGCTGCTGTTGCTTGCGGAGTCGATGGGCTTTTCTTAGAAACTCATCCTCGCCCTGAAAAGGCTCTTTGTGATGGCCCCATCGCATGGCCTCTTGCAGATATGCGAAGCCTTCTTACGACGCTTAAAAAAATATCTGAGATTTAAATACCTGGTATTTATTGAAAAACTATTCTTTTGAAGCGTTAGGCAAAGGATTCTTCTTGCCATCAATTGGGCCGTAAATTTTATCGCCTTCTTTGTAAGGTGCACCTTTTTGCGGATGGGCGTTTTTCACTTTTAGATGCTCGCCTTTTTCATCATTGCCCTCTTCTACAACGAGGTATGCAGGATCTGTTTCACCTGTAGGAAGTGATCTGCCATTAGATGAGGGGGGAGCAGGCGGAGTAGGGTCTGGAACGTTACGAGGCTCTGGACCTCCCGCTTTGTAAGGGATAATTCCCGGTTCTTCTTTTTGCCCTACTTGAGGCATCTTCCGAATCATATTTGAAGAAGCCTCTACGAAAACAGGTAAGAAAAAAAAACAAAAGCTCATTTTAAAAAGACTCAACCTTAAAAATGAGCACATAATCCTAGGATACTTTTTTAAAAGACTTTCAAAAGTCATGTCTTTGACAGCCTTAAAGAGCGCTTACAACTGCAGGCTCTTCTTAACTTCTGCAATCAACTTATCGGATTTCACGATCTTCTTTTCTTCCTCTAGGTTCTTTTTATATTTTGTAAAATACAACTCAAGAACTCTGATCGACTTTTGAAAAGCAACATCTTCTACCTTAACAGGTTCATCACTTTCGCTTACAAAACGTACAAGAACTAAATCATTTCCTTGTTCAATCGCACGAGGCAAGAGAGGTGATTGTTTTTTGAGAGCTAAAAGCTCACTACTCTTTATATCATTTTCGCCAAGTGAAGCGAGGCGACCTTGTCCCACATCCCATGGTGAAGCTTTTGTCCAAGCCAAACCATACGCTTTGACCTGAGCAGCATCGGGACCATTTTTAGATTTCATCCATTTTGAAACAATCTCTTTTAAGAGTGCCGCTTTCTTTTGATTTTCAAGATAATCCTTTGCAAGATTGTTCTTAACGTCTGCGTAACCAGTATTCACAGCAGCTTTTTTATCAATGAGTTTAATCAAGTGAAACCCGAAAGAACTTTTGACAACGTTAGAGACATCGTTAGGTTTTGAAAGAGCAAAAGCTGCTTTTTCAAATTCAGGATCCATCACACCATGAGCAAAATACCCCAAAGCCCCTCCCCGAGGAGCGTTCGAAAGATCTTGAGAATATTTTTTTGCTGCATCCTCAAAAGAAATCTTTCCGTCTTTAATTTCTTTTTGAATGTCTTTGATTTTTGATTCCGCTGCAGCTTCTTGATTTTTTTCAACTTTAATTAAAATGTGATTCGCAGAAACCTCTTCAGGTTTTTTATAATTCTTAATGTTTTTATTATAAAAATTTTGAAGATCAGCATCTTTTTTTGAGTCTGCGACTAAAGCAGTGACTTCAGAGGGGCTCACAGTCACTGCAGTCTTGATAATTTTAGGTGAAACTTGAAGTGTTTCAAAAATTTTCTTTTTAGAAAGAGCGCGAGCAATCTCAACTTCTCCATTATTCAAGAGAGATCCCACAAGAGCGAAAGGCTGAATAACTCGCTCACTTTTAAGGTCATTTCTTAGATTGTTTTCGAATTCAAAAGGGACAGTCACGAGCTTTCGGTAAAGATCTGCATCAAAAGCTCCATTCTTTTGAAAATATGGAAGTTGTTCAATCTGCGATCGGATAGCCCCTTTACTCACTTGCATGTTCTGCTCTTCAAACAAGTGGAAGAAAACTTTTCTTTGAACAATTTCATCAAGAGCCCGATCGGGATTAATCATCATTTTTCGAAATTGCTCGATCATTCCCTTTTGAGCAGGATCTGTTGCTTTTGATCCGTAGGATTTTTGAAATTGCTCATCTCGGCGCATAAGATCATATTGAAGTTCACGAACAGAAACTTCTTGTGAAGCAACTTTTGCGACAGTTCCAGATACAAAAGATCCTCCTCCGCGACCACCTCTAGACATCCCTGGTAATCCAAGAGAAATAATCAAGGCGATTCCACAGATTGCAAAAAGAATCATAAAAAACTTGCGGTTATTTCTTATAAACTGAAGCATGTTTTCATATTGGATGATCATTTTTTCGAGTCAACAGGCAGAAAATAGAATTTAACGCGGAGGTGCCTTTTTTTCGCGGCATGTGCAGAGTAGACTAATCGTGGGTATGATCTGGGGACATTTTTGGAAGAAATATAAAAGGTTTTTGGGTTACGCCTCATTATTCCTTTTTCCTTTTGCGGCTCTCATGTTTGATGATTTTCGTTTTCCGAAAACACTTTTTATCCAAAAAGTTAATTCTTGGGTCGTTCATCCCACAGCTGAATCCATACACAATTCCTTGAGCGGAGTAGGGTACATTTTTAAAAACTATGTCGCTCTGCTCAAAGTCAAACAAAGCAACGATGACCTCACAAAAGAAAACGCCCGTCTAAAACTAGAAATTTTTCAAATGCAAGAAATGGCCAAAGAGAACAAGCGACTCTCAGCTCTATTGGATTTAAAAAAAATAACCCCTGGCTCTGCTAAAGTTGCTCGAATTGTCGGAGAAGACGTCAGTCCTGATCGATTCACTTATCTTTTAAATCTTGGAACAAAAGAAGGAATCGAAACACGCTCCCCTGTCCTAAGTCCTGATGGAATCATCGGCCAAATCAAGGAAGTCTACGACCACACTTCTGTGGTTGTGACCTTACTCGATCCCTCAAGTATCATCGACATCGTGAACACACGTTCCCGCTCCCATTCCTTGCTCGAAGGAACAGGAAAAGAATATTTTGCACGTACAAAATATGTCGACCGAATTGAAGATTTTAAAGTTGGAGATTTTCTTCTTTCCAGTGGAATAGACGGCATCTTTCCAGCGGGTTTTCCTGTAGGCACTATCGTGGAAGTTCAAAAACCTGCTTTAGGAGTTTTACAAAGCTCCTTTGTTCGCCCTGCGGTTGACTTTGATAAACTAGAAGAAGTTCTCATTCTTCCTCCGCTCAAAGCTCCCATTACTATTCGCCTCACAAATCAGGGATCTACTCAAGGGAGCGCTCGTTAAACATGAGCTTAACCCAAAAGCGGATTCTTCAAATTCCTCTTTTTCTATTCATTGTTCTTTTAGGAATACTCCCAATCGAGTGGAGTGTTTTATCTAAACTTCCGTGGAGTCTTGGATCCATCAGTCTTTTGTCAATTGTGCTCACGTATATTGCTCACTCAAGAAGCCTCACAAAAACTTTTGTACTCTCTATTTTCGTAGGTTATCTTTCCTCTCTTTCTTTTCCTTTTGCATTTGGTGCAATCATTGCTGCCCAAGTCTGGAGCACTCTTTGTGTTAAATTAATGACTTTTGCTTTTCCCTTCGACACTAGACCTTACTTTGCAATTCTCGTTTGCCTTCAATCGATCATCTGTAAAATTATCTGGCGTTTTTTTATGATGTCTGAATACAAAGGTCTTTCTATTTTTGCTTTCATCTCTCACAACATCCTCTCTACTTTTACTCTTTTTATACTTGCTTATTTAGCGCTTCCTTTTTTAGCTGTATGGGATGATTTTTTTGAGAATGACCCTAAAGCTGGCTCGAGTGATCTTAGTCCTCGAATACAAGGAATGAGCCGATGATTGGCCAAAGAGACTCCTTACGTTACTTACAAGAAAAGTTTTACTGGCTATTCACTTTTTTTGTTTTTGCTATTTTAGTTTTGATTCTCCGTATTTCTTATCTTCAAATTTTAAACGGACAAAAATACCGCTTTATTTCAGATAAAAACTCACTGAAAGAAGAAATCACCCCAGGCCCTCGCGGACAATTCTTAGACCGCGAAGGAAAGCTCTTAGTCGACAATCGCCTCGAGCTCGATCTTATTTACAAAAGACAAAGAAACGTAGACCCACTCCCAGTTCTTGAAAAAGTTTCCCAACTTACAGGAATCAAACTTGCTGAACTCAAAAAAGATTTCGACAAAGAAGTTCGACAAAAAGAAACATTTGCAACCGTTACACTTATTCGCGATCTTCCTCGAGATATTGCCGCTAAAGTAGAAGCTTACAAGAACGATTTGGAAGGCGTGAGTGTTCAAACAAATATTAAAAGAGTTTATCTTTTAAAAGAAAATGCCGCTCATGTTTTTGGCTACACAGGACTTGCCACAAAAAAAGATGTTGGGAAAATTAAATATCCTGGTGGTCTCGTCAACCAAAACGATGTTCTTGGAAAATACGGGATCGAAAGGAGTCTTGATCTTTCAATCCGAGGCCGTGAAGGAACCCGCTATGCCGTTGTTGATGTTCACGGACGAAGACTTAAAAAAGAGGAAGAAGGAAAAATCCTCGGAGATCTTGCAAGAGAAGTTGATGCAAAAGTTGGCCCCGACGTCACGCTTACAATCGACGCTGATCTACAAGAAGCTGCTCAGTTGACTCTCAAAGATTTCATCGGAGCTGTTGTCGCCTTGAATCCCAACACAGGAGAGATACTTGCGATGCACTCTCAGCCCGGCTTTGATCCCACCAGTCTTTCACTTAACAAGAGTGAAGAGTGGGAAAGGGTGATGAAAAATGAATTTGGCCCCTTAAGAAACAAAGTCATTCAAGATCATTTCTCACCTGGATCAACTTTCAAGATTTTTACAGCTCTTGCAGGATTACAAGCGGGGATCATCAATCCCAACGAAAACGTTTATTGCTCGGGCAAGTACAGACTTGGTAATAAAATTTTTCACTGCGATTTAAAAAACGGTCACGGAAACGTGAACCTTCGACAAGCGATTCAAAAAAGTTGCAACGTTTACTTTTACACAATGGCTTCTCGAATGCCTTCTGTGAATACACTCACTGACTTTGCAAAACACTTTGGCTTTGGACGCGCTCCGGGCTTGGGAATGGAAAACGAAGCTCTCGGCTTAATGCCCAGTCCTGAATGGAAGAAAAAAGCTCTTAAACAAGGCTGGTCTCAAGGAGAAACACTTCTCGTTTCGATCGGACAAAGTTACACTCTGACGTCACCGCTTCAATTAGGCTTGGCTTATTCCGCGCTCGTCAACGGAGGCAAACTTTTTAAACCCTATCTGGTTTCTAAAATTCAAAATTACGACGGAAAAATCATTGAGCAAAACTCACCCAAATTAATTGATCATGTAGAAATCAATCCCGATCACTTAAGAAGAGTCAAAGAAGGTTTATACGATGTTGTGAATGAACCTACAGGCACCGGTTATCACACTGTTCGAAGTAGCCTGGTCAAAATTGGTGGAAAAAGTGGAACGGCAACAGTCGCAAGCTTTTCTGAAGACGCTCTTTTTAAAAGTTGCGAAGCGCGTCCTCTCAATCGAAGAAGTCACGCATGGTTTGTGGGCTATGCTCCAGAAGAAAAACCAGAAATCGTTGTTGTTGCCTTTGCAATGCATGCTTGCTGGGGAGCTGTCGCCGCGGGACCCGTTGTCAAAGCGGTCATTGAAAAATGGTACGAAAAAAACAAATCTCGCTTCTTACCCGTTACAAAAAATCCTCAGGCTAAACCGGACTTAGATTTTTCCACCCGATAATCTTTTCCGCAATACTTACAAGAAAGTTCCACAACCGAATCAAGAGATTCAACTTCTTCTTTTGGCAATAACTTTAAAATATCTTCAATTTTTTGCTGATTACAGGTGCAAAAAAAGAACGGTTTTTTATAAAACAATTCTTTTCCATTGGGAGAAGCCAGCAAAAGAGCGTTCATTTCTCGAACAGCTTTTTCGGAATCATCCGACAAAACCCATTCAGCAGGACTCGATAAATCACTTAAAAAAGATTGCCACTGCTCCAATAAATCATCACGCTGACTTTCTACAACGGGAGGAAGGACATGAAGAAGATAAGCATGCGCACGAATAATTTCTAATCGAGGAATGTCTCCTTCGATAATATTCCATCGAACAGACACGGCTAAAGCACAATCTTTTTGCTCACTTTTAAGCAAAATATCTTGCACATCTTTCACCACGTCTCCAAAGGATTCTACAATACCGTTTGTTTCAAAAAGATTTTCTACCCGTCGAAGCTGACAACGTCCCTTGAGTTCTGGAATTTCCTCGTGAGCTTCTCCGATCCAAGAATAACTTGTGCGAATAGCCCCCTGAAAAAGAGAATCCGCATACAAAGCACGTAGCGGGGAATTCTCCCATAGCCACTGAAGTTCAATGTTTTGAGTACTGTCTTCTTCGTTCAAAGCTTGCAAAGCAAGACACGCTAGAGAGGCCTGAGCGGCTTTCAAGAAAACACGCGGATTGACCCACACACGACCTTCCCAAAGCTCTTGAATAAGATCACTCGCAGCAATACTGATGGCAACTGCATCCTTTGAAGGAGACAGCGACTTTAATAAAGATCCCAACTGAGAACTCGATAACTTACAAAACTTAAGAATGTTTTGTGATGATGTTTTCGATCACTTCTTTGGGTTGATTTCCCACAAGCTGATCAACCATCTGACCATTCTTGAAAAGAATCAAAGTTGGAATACCACGAATTCCAAAACGACTTGCTGTTTCGGGATTTTGGTCGACATCAACTTTTACAAACTTAACTTTGCCTGTATACGAACCTGAAAGCTCTTCAAGTTTAGGACCAAGAGCCTTGCAGGGACCGCACCAAGTTGCCCAAAAATCCACGAGCACAGGAGTGGTTGATTTTAAAACTTCACTTTCGAAGTTACTATCTGTAATGACATGAACGTTAGCCATGTGCTAGTAATAACTCGAAATTTCAATCATGCCAAACCGACTTCAAGCTCCCTCTCCTTGGCTTGTGGGATTGCTCCCCTGGGTCATTGATCTTTTGTTTAAAACATCGTTTTTAAACACATTATGGGGCGCACTCCTATGGGGTTTTTTGCTTGTGATCTACTTTGCCCAGGCTCGACTCGTCGATCCAAACCTCAAGCGTTATCTCAACATTCTTCTATGGGCTGCTGGCGCTCTTTGGCTTTCGGGCTGGATCAAAAGCTTTAGTCATCCTATCGAAAACCCTCTTAAGCCTTCGGATTCACTTTACTTTCTACACGCAACATTTCTTGTGGCTGCAGGCGGAATGCTTCTCATCGTTCTTCTGGCTTCAAGCCTGGGTGCTCTTAAAGAACGAAAGATCTATACTCCCGATCAAAAACAACGAACGATCAACGCACAATCTCACTCCAAACGAAATACTCTCTCACTCGAAGGACTTCTTAAACTTTGCACGTGGAGCTTTAGCCTTGTTCGAATTTTTTGGCTTTTAGGCTGCACTCTCGCACTCTTGGCTTTAACTGTGCATACTGTTCAAACTCATAGCAGTGGCCACCTCAATGCGTGGAAAGAAAGTCTTGGAAAATGGGCACACGATCCCAGCATTTGGGCCGTCTGGGTACTTGGACTCATCTTTATCTACAGCGAAGAAATTTGGAATAAATTCAAAACACAAAGTCTTTTTAGAGGTTATCTCTACACGGCTCTTTTAGCTCTCCTCGTTGTACTTTCGGTTGTCTGGTCTGAAAGCAGTCAAATGGGTCATATCAACAGGGAGTTCCTGCGCTGATGTCGATCATGAATAGCTTCTTTTGCTTGAGCGCTCACTCCAAGTGGACGGATGTTCAGGATCGCGAAAAACTTGCGATCCCGCTCAAACTCATTGCTCCTTTTTTAAGAAATCTCCATCCTTCAAAAGCAGGTCCTTTTTTATATTTAAAAACGTGCCACCGCGTGGAGATTTACGGGACAGACATCGACCCACTTATTGTTCGAAAAGCGTGGTGTGAAGCGACTGGAGCGAATCCCGAGGCTCTCAAAATCTGGAGAGACCTGGCAGCTCTTGAACATTTTGTTCGTGTAGGGTCAGGCCTTGAAAGTTCGATTGTGGGTGAAAACCAAATCATGGGTCAAATCCGCACAAGCATGAGAGAATGCAAAGAAGAGCAACTTCTTAATTCACCCATCAACCACATTCTCCAAAGAGGCTTAAGTGTTTCAAGAAGCGTTCGTTCCGAAAGCCGCATTGGGGAAGGGCGAGAAAATTTATCCTCTCTTGCGCTCATGCGATTGAGTGATGTTTTTGAAACTCTTCACGACAAAAAATTTCTGATCGTAGGAGCAGGAGCCATGGCTTTGTTGGCGATTGAAAAACTTCGCGAACTCAACGCTTCAAAAATCACATGGATCAATCGCTCAAAAGAAAAAATCGAAGCTCATCCTTATGGTCGCTTTTGCACTGTAGAAGAATTTTCTAAACTCGAAGAACTCACACTTGAGTCCGACGTAGTTTTTTTAGCAACATCCGCAAGCCATCCTATACTGTCTAAGAAATCGACAACTCTTTCAAAACTCAGCTCAAAAAAATCAAAATTAAGAGTGATTCTCGATCTCGGACTTCCTCGCAACGCAGACCCAGATGTGACTGAGCTAGGATTCATTTTACGCAACGTTGACGATTTTAAAAGCGTTTTAGATGACCAAGACGCCCTTCAAAGAGAGCGTATAGATTTTGCGGAGAAAACGCTGAAGCAACATCTTCTATCCGTCTATGACGAAATAAACCTCAATCAGCTTGGTCCAATTAAGCAAGAATTCATTTCTAAATGGAAATTCTTATTTGAAGAGATTCTGCTGGAAAATTCGAGTGAAATCATGTATAATCAGCAACGCTTGTGGGCGAAGTTAGGTCACATCCTGATCACTAAATCCAATGAGCTAGGTCCTTTAGAGGGTAAACAATTTTTAACGCAACTTTGTGAAAGCTTAGAAGCTTTAGAAGCAACAGGAAACGTCGCAGAAACACTTTCTAAAGTTCAAATAAAAGCAGTGACAAACGTCACTCAAATATCGAAAGAGGTAATTTAAAGAATGGCCACAAAAAATAGCCAAAATGTCTCTTCAAAAACTACAAAACCCGCATCTCCTATGCTCAGCCGCTTATCCGTCCTCGGATCTCGATCAAGCGTATTGACTCGTACATCTATAGCTCCTTCCTCTGCTCCTGCTGCTGGTTCTACCAAGAAAAAATCAGGCGCTGGCTTTGATTTCATTGGTTCATTCCCTATCAAAAAAGACGACGGCAAACGTTTAGATATTAAAAAACAATCTACAGGCCCAGTTTTCACACCTGGCACGTATCGTATTGCTTGTCGTGATTCAGCTTTAGCTCGTGCGATTCGAAGCGATTTCAATAACGCTTTTATGGATCGTTACAAAAAAGACAAACTCGACGTCACAGAAGTTACAAAAGTTGCAGACCACAGCTCTGCATACTTCAAAGATGTTCCTTATGAGCAACACAGAAAGTCTGTGACTCAAAATACTTTCGATATGTTACTCAACAACCAAATCGAATTGGCTGTTCATAACATGAAAGAAATTCCTCTCGAACTTCCTAAGGGCCTCATCATTGCTGCGGCTTTAACTCGTGAAGATCCTCGCGATGCGATGATTACTCGAGCAACTTACGGAGCGATTCAAGAATTACCTACAAACGCTCGCGTTGGAGCGCGTTCTCAAAGACGTATTATGCAAATTCGTAATTTGCGAAGTGATGTGGAAATCATTCCCACTCCTGGTCCACTACAAGAGCGTCTTAAAGAATTAGATCGCGGAGCGCTTGATGCTTTGATTGTTTCTTGGGCAGGTCTTCGTCGTTTAAATATTTCTCCTCGTTACTACGTGGCTCTTCAGCCAGAACTCATGATGCCTGCTTCTTGCCAAGGAATCATTGGAGTTGTGTGCCGTGAAGCAGACGAAGAACTCCGTCAGAAGTTGCATTACATCGAAGACAGCGAAGCAAGCTGGGCTTCACGTTGTGAACGTTCTTTCCTCTTGAAATTTGGTGATTTCGGCGATGCTCCTGTCGGCGCAAACGCTCACCGCAAAGGAACTCAAGATCCGTGGATTCTCGACACGATTATCGGAAATCCTCGCACAGGAGAAATCCTTCGCCATCGTGAAGTGGGAACAAGCCGCTGCAAACCTGAAAGTTTGGCAGATAAAGCTTACGTCGGAATCCTTGCAAAAGGTGCACGTAAATTCTTGCCCTTCACACAGTTGTAATTTTTCAAAAATTTAATTTATAACCAATTGGGTTTTGCGAAGTATTTTTCTTCGCGAACCCATTGGGCTAATAACGCTGCCCAATCGTCACCCGCATTAAGACTTGGGATAAGAGAGAATTCCTTCCCACCAGCTTCTTCAAAATCTTCTTTAGCGCGCACTCCCAACTCCTCGATGGTTTCAAGGCAATCAGCAGTAAAAGCCGGGCTAAACATCACCAGACGCTCCACACCTTGTTTAGGTAGCTCGACTATAACTTTATCCGTATAAGGCTTAAGCCAAGGATCTAAACCCAAGCGAGATTGAAAAGTAACCGTGTACTCACTTTCTTGAAGTCCCATAGCTCGAGTAATTCCAAGCGCAGTTTTTTCGCAAAGTGATCGGTAGCAAAACTTCGGAGCAGAAGCCGCCAAACAGCAGCTTTTATCAAAGCGACAAGTTCCACAATCGGGAGTTCTTTTTTTAATATGTCTTTCGGGAATTCCATGAAAACTAAAAAGATAATGTGTCTTGAGGGAATCTTTTGGAATTTTTGAATCCACAAATCGCTTCAACCACAATTGAATAAAATCTGGATCATCCGCAAATGGATCTAACTGCTTTGTTACCTTTACCGAGTGATTCAGTTCTTTGATGTGAGCTTCAGTGGATCCCGTAGAAGCATACGCCCACTGTGGGTAAAGAGGCAGCAATGAAACTTCTGAGATACCCTCGCTTTTAAATTGATCCAAAACCTTCTGAAAAGAAGGCTCCCCATATCGCATCGCAAATTTTACAGAGTAATCATCACCCAAAGCTTGTTGCACTTTTTGGGTGAGCTTATCTGTCGTCACAACCAAAGGCGCGCCCTCAGGGCTCCAAATCACTTCATATGCATGAGCAGACTTTTTAGGGCGAGTACGCAAAATAATTCCGCGCACAAGTAAGGCCCTTAAAACAAAAGGCAAATCGATCACATAACGATCCATTAAGAATTGATCCAAATAAACTTTGAGTGCTTCAGGGGTAGGGGCAGAGGGACTTCCCAAATTACTTAATAAAATACCTTTTTTCATTTTTTTTGCACCTGCCATGATTGAGCCATATTCTTGGATTCCAAAATTAGTCGAGAAAGCCCCAAGTGGCCAAGATAATTTCCGTGAACGTAAATCTCGTTTTTAGCCAAATCTCGACGCATTTGTGGCCATCGATCGAGCAAAAAACGATTCAAGGCATCCCCATACAAGGGCAGAACTTTCTGCCAACTCTTAAGGTGCCCCAAAAGCGGCTCTTCTTTGCTATTAAAGAGATATTGTCTTTCATTCAAAATCATAGATTGAGCAGACTTTAAATCCGCAAAATCTTCATTGGAAATCCAACTTTCGGAATAAAACTTATCTTTTCTTTTAAAAATTTTTGTATCTAATAAAACACCTAAAAAAGGGCGCTTCTCTATACGAGGAAATAAGACACCAAAAGCATGAGGTGTTTTCTTAGAGCTTTCTAAGTTAAAAAACAAAGTCGTTTTAGAAACTGGCAAAGAGGGAAGAGTTAAAAAATCTTTGTAAGTTTCTTTTACAAGATCAAAATCCTTAAAGAATTTCTGAGCTCCCCCTAAAGAACCACAATAGATAACTTTTTCAGTTTCGCTTTTCTGATCGAGCTCAAATTTCTTACCTAAAATAAAGTCTACCTTTTGCGTCTGTAAGTAATCCCTAAGACGCAAACACAAATGCTGCATTCCTAAAACAGGAGCAATGCTTCGTAACTTTTTCTTCTTTTTTCTTTTTTTAAAAAGACTTTTTGGATGAACCCTAAAGAATCTAGAAAAAATAAGTCGTGCACTTAAATCCTGAACTCGACTTGCATAAATACCCGCTAAAGCCGCATCGAGAAGTTTTTGAGTAAAAGGAACACCTAAATTTCGACTTCCCCATTCTTCAACACTTTCAAAATCTTGGGGGGCAAAAGAATTTCGATTAAATAGAAAACGCAAAGCTTTCGGTAAAAGCAAAAAAGTTTCCGATAATTTTAAAGGCCACGTCCGAAGTCTTCCACGATTTAGAAAATAAGCTTTCTTAATCCCCTTTGACGCTTCAATCATTTCGACTTGAACATCCATGGCGAGAGCTCTGATTTCATCGCTATCAAGAATCGCATTCGCAGCTGTTTCGACCAATCCATAAGGAGTCTGAATACTTTGAAGCAAGCCCCCAACATTTTCTGCTTCATCGTGGATCGTAATCGAGAGGGAAGGGTTTGCTTTTTTTAAATAATAGGCAAGTGTGAGTCCTGAAAAACCTGCCCCAATGATTCTGATTTTTTCTTCGCGATGATCCAATGTTTATTCTTTCAATTTCTCTTAAAGTTTTGAACTTTTAACGAAAGATTCTTCTGATTTCTTTTACGAAACGATGAACGTTCGCTTCTTTGGCCTGAGGAAGTATCCCGTGACCAAGACCCGCCACCCATCCCGCTCGTTCTTGAAGAGTCAGTTTTTTAAGAGGAGTCACAAAAGCTTCAAAGTTTTTTTCAAACTCTGCTTCTGTTCCGTTCATAAAGTTTTGATGAAAGTTTCCTTGCACAAAACCTTTTTGAGTTGTTTTTAAAACTTTCGCTAAATCAAAACGATGATCATAACCAAAGCCCACAAAAGGAAAATCCCGAATCACTGAGTAATGATCAGCTGTGCCGCCCTTCATGTAATATCCCACTTGATCCTTCGCTAAATGTTTTAATTGTGGGGCAATATATCGCTCAAAAAAGTCGACAGAAACTTCGCCCGCTGCTGTATCCAAAATCATGACAGCTTCTGCGCCTGCCTTTAATTGTAAATCAATATTCTTCGCAAGAAGTGGAGTCATGTATTCACAAAACTTTTGGAATAACTGTGGTTCTTGAATAGATTTAAGCGAGCTGCTTTTGTGTGAACCATCCACAGCGTACATAAAGAGCGTCCAAGGACC
>CANIGN010000022.1 GCA_947467125.1 Bacteriovoracaceae bacterium
CAAATTGAACACAGAAAGAATCTGAATCTTCTCACAATAGATTTCGGAAATGATTTAGAGCCTCGTTTCGATGAGATTGTTTTTGAACAGAAAAGTTACTTACTTCGTTTAAAGTTTCAAAAAGAAATTTCGGATAAAAAAAGTACCGATCTCAAAAATTATAACTTCTACGCACAGCCTGAAGATAAAATCACTTTTGTGCTTGATAAGGCTGAATGATTCGAGCTTCTGGGTATATCTTTAATCCAAGTGAAAGATAGGCTCTTTTTTCGCTATCATAATAGCCGTTGAGTCTTCCTCTTTGGAGAATTCTTTTTGCAAAGTCATCTTTATTTTTTGAATCCTTTAGCTTTTCAAGCTGCATTTTAAGAACCTCTTCGCTGAGCTTATTTTTTTGAGTATTATTGAGGCCCGCATTTTTAGCATCTCTTTCAATGAGTTCAAAAATCTCCAGTGTAGGTTTTTTTTCGTTATAAATTTTTCCGTTCACAGAAAGAGAGAGGTATTCGTAGGGTCCCAGTTCACTTTTGAGAATTATCACATTATTTTTTTCTATATCAATTTTAAAAGCTTCTTTAGGCGCTTGCGTGCTATCGCTTTGAGCTATATGAGATTCAACAGCAAAAGACAGATCCAAGTTTAGGGAAAATGAAAATATCAAAAGAGTTTGGAGAATGTATAAACGGGTTTGTTTGTTTTTCATTTTAAGTCTTCTCCAATACGAAGATTTTTACGTTTGTGAATGCAGATTGACCGCCTAGATTACCAGAAGTGCATGCAGAGCTTGCACTTTCGTTGGCACCCGAAACAAAGCGACCACCCAGGTACATCTCAGCATGGCCTGCGTTGTTGATACCGTTTTTATTTTGGCATAAAGAGTTTTGGACGGTTGCACATGTGAGAATGCTTCCCTCTGGAATTGTACCTTTGAAAGAATAGGCTGGAACTTCTCTGTATCGGTAACCTTTTTTAGAGCTACTTCCAAGTCCACCTGTATTCAAAGCCGTTTCACTCAAGCTGCAAGCTCGAACTGCTTGTTCTGTATAATCTGCATTTTGGGGGCGACCAAAGAGAGTATTTGCAAGCCATCGAACACCTCTTGCACAATAAGTCATTTCTTTAGTGTTTCCTACTTTGTTAGGAAGGCCTTTTGATAAAGAAAGCGCAGCTTCGTAATTTAGGTTTTTAGGATTTCCTGTTCCGCCTTGAATCGGAGGGGCAAAGCTTTCTTGTGGTTGAGATGTGTATTCATTGTAGCCGCCTTGGTCATGACTTGGAGAGGGCGTGTTGAGGTATGAACCGTAGGTAGCAGGAGTCTCTTCTTCTGGGAGGCTTTCTATTTTGTCTTTTGAAAAGAAAATTCCTAAAGCAAAAGAATGGTTTATAAATAACAAACTCAAAAGAGTGGCGTACTTAACTTTTTTTAAGTGACCCATATACTCTAAACTTTAACACAAGAATAAAAGTTCAAGAGCGAGGAGCGTATTCTTAGGCGTTTTTTCCGTGACACTGTTTGTATTTTTTGCCGGAACCACAGTGACAAGGATCGTTACGTCCAATTTTAGGCTCGGATGTTCTAATGGGTGCCGTTGCTTTGCTTTCACTGTCGCCTGTACTTGGGGCTCCTGCATTTGCTGTTTGAAGCTGTCTAATTTTATCGGCTTCATATTTTTTCATAAATGAAAGAGCCGCTTCAAGAGCAGGATTTACAGCTGCTTGAGCTGCGGGATCGCCTTCTGCAGAATTGGGGGTCGCTCCGCTTGGATCGTGTATTGCTTCTGCAATTCCTGTCGAGCCTTGAGTGTCTCCATCCAACGAAGGAGCGCTCATTGCTGCGTTTTCGATTTGCTGAAGAGCAAGTTCTTCTTCGCGCTTTCTCATCGCATCGCGCTCTGATTGTGAGAGAAGTCGTGCCGTATAAAGTCTTGAGAGAGCACTTTGGCGAATCGCTTGATCGAGCATTTTGAAAAGCGCAAAGCCTTCTTTGCGGTATTCAACAAGTGGATCTTTTTGAGCATAGCCTCTTAAGTGAATTCCTTCTTTGAGGTGATCAAGAGCAAGAAGATGTTCTTTCCAATGATGGTCGATACTTTGTAAGAAGAAATACTTTTCAAGTTCACGTAAAGCTTCTGTGCCGTAGCTTTTTTCGCGCGCTTCATAAACCTTTTGAGCTTCTGTGTTGATCCACTCAGCAAGGCTGTCCACGTTGAGGCTTTTGCTTTGAAGATCAGCCAGATATTTTTGTTTGTCTTCAAAATTAAAAGACGCTCTCAAAGCATCGAGTAATGAATCGAGATTCCAGTCTTCACCCTCTCTTTTATCAGGAGCAAATTGAGCCGCAATATCATAAGAAAATTCACGAGTGAGATCTCTTACGAGATCTTTTGTTTCTTTTCCTTCCAAGACAAGACGTCGCATGTTGTAGATGACTTCGCGTTGTTTGTTGAGGACGTCGTCGTATTTGAGCAAATGTTCGCGTTGATCAAAATGGTGTAGCTCCACTCGTTTTTGAGCATTTTCAATCGATTTTGAAACAAGATTGTCACTGATAGGCACATCTTCTTCCATGCCGAGTTTATCCATGATCGCAACCATTCGATCGCTTGCAAAAATACGCATGAGATCGTCTTCAAGAGAAAGATAAAATTGGCTTGATCCTGGATCGCCTTGTCGTCCTGCTCGACCCCGCAACTGGTTGTCGATACGACGAGATTCGTGACGTTCCGTTGAAATCACGTGCAATCCGCCAAAGTCTTTCACTCCAGCGCCAAGAATGATGTCTGTTCCACGACCCGCCATGTTTGTAGCAATGGTAACGGCGCCTTTTTGTCCGGCATCTGCGATGATTTCAGCTTCACGAGCGTGATTTTTTGCGTTCAAAATGTTGTGAGGAATTCCTTCGCGCATCAAAAGTTTTGCAACACGTTCTGATTTCGCAACGCTCACTGTTCCCACAAGACAAGGGCGACCTGCTGCGTGTTTTTCTTTGATATCAGAAATAACGGCGCGATATTTTCCCGCTTCATTTCTGTAAACAAGATCTTGAGAATCTGTTCGAAAGTTTGGTCTGTTCGTAGGAATGACAAGAACTTCAAGGTTGTAGATTTTTTTAAATTCGGCAGCTTCTGTGTCGGCTGTTCCGGTCATTCCTGAAAGTTTTTCGTAAAGGCGGAAGTAATTTTGCAAGGTGATGGTTGCAAGGGTTTGGTTTTCACCTTCAATCGTTGCGCCTTCTTTGGCTTCAATTGCTTGATGGATGCCGTCTGACCAGCGACGTCCAGGCATGAGTCGGCCTGTAAATTCATCAACGATGATGATTTCTTTTTCGCGGACAACATAGTCCGTATCTTTTTTGAAAAGTGCATGGGCTTTGAGTGCAGCATGTACGTGGTGCACGTATTGTGCATTGTCGGGGCTGTAGAGATTTTCGAGCTTGAGGATTTCTTCGATTCTTCTCACGCCATCTTCGGTCAAAGTCACAGAGCGATGTTTTTCATCGACAGTGAAATCGACGTCACGTTTCACAAGACGAACCGCACGATCAGCGTCGTAGTAGAGATCTGTGGTTTCATCGGAAGGTCCGCTGATGATGAGTGGCGTTCTTGCTTCGTCGATCAAGATGGAGTCCACTTCGTCGACGATTGCAAAATTATGCGCACGTTGAACATAGCGATCAAGCGAAGGCTTCATGTTGTCTCTGAGGTAATCGAATCCAAATTCATTGTTCGTTCCGTAAGTGATGTCGGAGTTGTATTGAATTTTTCGTTCGCGATCATTCATGCTGTTTAAGATGCAGCCCACTTCGAGTCCCAAGAATTTATGAACTCGGCCCATCCATTCAGCGTCACGTTTTGCGAGATAATCGTTCACGGTCACGACGTGAACTCCCTTGCCTGAGAGTCCGTTGAGATAAGAGGGGAGGGTGGAGACAAGGGTTTTTCCTTCTCCTGTTTTCATTTCAGAAATCATCCCGCGATGAAGAGTCATGCCTCCGATAAGCTGCACATCGTAGTGCCTTTGTCCCAGAACACGAGTGGAAGCTTCACGGCAAACTGCAAAAGCTTCAACGAGAATATCATCCAGCGATGCGCCTTTTGATAATTTTTCTTTGAATTCAGAAGTTTTGGCTTGGAGTTGTTGGTCGCTTAACAAACGAAATTTAGGCTCAATTTGATTAATAGCCTGAATAATAGGCAGAATTTTTTTGAGTTCTCGGTCGTTTTTACTTCCGATAATTTTCTTAAGAACAAGGCCAGCTAACATAGTGGAGTTAGGCTAGCATCCCTCACATCGATTTGCGAAAGGCTGTAAAAATTAACGCGCTACATAAATCCTTGCCATAGTTCTGAGGGAAGTCCTAAAGTAGGTGCGTGGCAATCGATAGAATTTGGATATTTGAAGGCAAAGCAGGAAAAAATTTTCCAAAAGAGAAAGAACTTTTAATTCAAGAACTCAAGCGAGCTTTCACGGTTGATTCAAAGCTCACCGCAAAAACTTCTCTTGCGGTTTCTCTTGCGGGAGATGGATCGCTTCTTTCTATGATTCGCAATATGGGAGGAAAGCGTTTTGATATTCCTGTTTTGGGAGTTCATACAAGTGATGGGTTGGGTTTCCTACATCGCCTCGCTCTTCCTGGAAAATCAGCTTCATCCTCTCTGACGCTTAAAGCATGGAGTAAAATGTTTATTGAGATGCTCAAAACGGGAAGCTATCAATTGCAAAAACGTTGGGGAGTAGAAGCTCCTTTAAACCGGCATCATTTGTGCTGGGGGATGAACGATCTTGTCATGAGCAAGGGAGCTTTATCTCGAATGGTATCTTTAAAAGTGAAAGTCGATGGTTCTTTGCTTTTTGCAAAGTTGCGAGGTGATGGATTGATCATCGCTTCTCCTACGGGATCCACAGCCTATTCACTTGCTGCAGGAGGACCGATCGTCGTGCCTGGCTTGGATGGAATCTTAATTACGCCGATTCTTCCTCACGAAATTGCACAGCGTCCGATTGTGATTTCTTCTAATTCATCTGTTCAAATCGAGGTGCTAGAAGGACCGCCTTGTTACTTAACTGAAGATGGTCAACGCACAACTGAGATAAAAGCAGGTCAATCTTTTATGATTCAAAAATCAAGTAAACCAATTTGTTGGCTCGAGCCCGAAATGGAAGGCGTTCGAGATTATTTTGAATTATTGCGCACAAAGCTTGGTTTAGGAGGAGAAAAAGGTGCTCGCATCGATAAGAGTTAAAAATTTCGCTCTTGTTGAAGATACAGAGCTGCAACTGGATCAAGGACTTACTGTTTTTACAGGCGAGACAGGAGCAGGAAAAAGTTTGCTTCTCAATGCGATCCTTTTGTTGCTTGGCAATCGAGCGTCTGCTTCATGGGTTCGAAAAGGAGCATTGAAGGCAGAAGTGGAAGGTCAATTTGTATTGGGATCGGATCCTGAGCGTCTCGCAAAATTAGCGGAGATGGGTTTTGAGTTGGAAGATCCCACGGATTGCTTGGTGGTTCGTCGCGAATTTGGATCATCTGAAAATGTCGCGAGTCGAATTTGGATTCAGGGCAAAGCGGCAACAAGGGCTCAATTACAAAGCGCACTTGGAGATTTGATTGAAGTTTCGGGTCAGCACGAGTTTTTACGTCTCAATAAGAGTTCGTATGTTCTCGATATTTTAGATTCACTCAGTGATCATCCAGAAGATCTTTTGCTCTACAAAGATGTTTTTCAAAAATACGAAGCTCTTCAAAATGATTTACTCAGGTTAAATGAACTAAAGTTCTCGGAAGACAGTTTGGATTATTTAAAGTCGCAGATTGAAGAACTGAAAGACTTGGTCAATTTTACAAGTCTTGCTGAGTTAGAAGAAGAGCTCGAGAAAAAAGCAAAACAACTTTCTTCAAGGGATAAAATTCTTGAGCAACTTCAGTCGTGTTTGGCTTTGATTGAAGGAGCGGGAGAAAACTCTTTTGGTCTGAGCGACCTTGTACGAAGTCTTGATAAAGAGTTTCGTAAGCTTTGCACTTTAATCGGAAACGACGACCTCCTTCAGAGAATAGATGATTTAAACGACGTTTTAAGTGAGCTCGAAGAAGAGGTAGAGGCGTTACATGTTAAATGGTCTGATGATTCTCTTCAGAGCGAAGAAGTTTTGGAGACCCTCAGTCGTCTACGTCGTGCAAAAAGAAAATACCAGGTTCAAAGCGCACTTGAGCTCAAAGAGATTTATGATCAAAAAAAATCAGAACTCAAGACTTTAGAAGAAGCTGATTCGCGAAAGAATTATCTAGAGAAACAGATTAAAAATCTAAAAATTGAACTCGAGCATAAAGCTCAGAAAATTTCTCTTGAGCGTAAAAAGATTTCTGAAAAATTAATTTCTCGATGGGAGAAAAGTGTTCGTGAGCTAGGAATGCCTCACGCAACTTTTTCTTTACGCTTTGAGCGAAGTCCTCTTTTGAGTTTGAAAGGCGTTGATGAAATTGAACTTTATTTTTCATCTAATCGCGGCCATGAATTGATGCCCCTCTCAAAAGTTGCAAGTGGAGGAGAACTTTCTCGCATTCTTTTGTCTTTAAAGGAATGTGTCGCTCAAAAGGTTTCTGTGGGTGTTTATCTTTTTGATGAAGTCGATACGGGAATTGGCGGAGAAACAGCACATATTGTGGGTAAGAAGTTGGCTCGCCTTGCTGCAAGTTCGCAAGTTTTGGTGGTGACTCATCTTGCGCAAATTGCAGCGTTTGCCAATGAGCAAGTTCGTGTCGAAAAAACGGATGATTCTCAAAGCAGTACCAAGAGTGTATTGAAAGTTTTGTCTAAGTCAGAGCGACTCGAGGAGTTGGCTCGTATGCTGGGTGGTCAGAAGATGTCTTCTGCCAGAAAACTGGCTGAGGACATGGTAAAAAGAGTTCGCCAAGAGCTTTCCTCTCACTAGAGAGAGACTCTAAAATAATCTTATGGGTTTTTCTGTTCGTGCAGCTGGCTTTTCTGATGTGGGAATGAAGCGACAAAACAATCAGGATTCCTACTTGATCAATGAAAAGCTGGGCCTTTTTGCGGTTGCAGATGGAATGGGTGGTCATAGCGGAGGAGAAGTTGCGTCTGCTCTTGCTGTAAAGGCACTCGAACATGTTTTCAAAGAACGAAAAGCTAATAAAAGTCTCGCTGAACTTTTGTCTTTTGGTGTTGAGAAAAGTAATCAAATTATTTTCGATCAAGCCGCTCAAAAATCAGAACTGACTGGAATGGGTACAACGCTTACAGCAATGGCCATTCACAAAGACCAAGCTGTGGTTGCACAGGTGGGTGATTCTCGTTGTTATATTTTTTACGAAGGACAGCTTTATCAACTCACAGAAGATCATTCTCAAATTTATGAATTAATGAAATTAGGTTTTGTGAACGAAGAAAATATTCATAATTTTCAAAAAAATGTGATCACTCGTTCGGTTGGTTATGAGCCCTCTGTTGTTCCAGATGTCTACGGGATTGACTTGAAGAAGAATTCGCGTTTTTTAATTTGTAGTGATGGACTTACAGGCATGACAACACATCCGCAAATGGCTCAGATACTTGGTAATTTTGAAATTGAAGAAGCGGCTTTGCGCCTTGTGCAGTTGGCAAACGCTCAAGGTGGTGAAGATAATATCACCGCCGTCATTGTGGAAGTGAAGTGATCCCTTTACGTACTCCTGCTGAGCTCAAAAAGTTTCCGACGACACTCATGGGAGTTCTTTTACTGTCGTTGATTGTCACAGCGTTGTTTGGAAACTTTTATTCTTCTTCAGATCATATTTTAGGGCGTCTTTTTTCTTCAGTGATTTTGTTCCCGTCGTTTCCTTTGGGACTTTTGTGTTGCTGGTATTTGTGGATTTTTTTTCCTTGTTACATTTTGCGCTCTCAAAGAAATAAAAAAATCGAAGCTTTGATGGTCGGAGTTTGTCTTTTTCTTGCAGGTGTTTTTTTTCAATTCAATATTCATGTCGCTCTCTCTTACTTGGGCTCCTTGATGCTTTTGGGCTTTGTGATGAGAGATCTCATTTGGCACGATTTGGATACTTTAGTTGTAGGGCCAAAGCTTTTTTCTATTTTTGCGGTTCCTTGTTATGTGCATGTTTTTTTCTTTTTGTTTTACATTTTTATCGCACAATTAGTGCATCCTGCCTTTGGAATGCCCGGAAAAGATATTTATCTAGTGGCTCTTGTGGGCTTTATCGTCGGTTTTTTGATACGAAGCTTCGAGTTAAAGAGGTTGAAAGACTAGTGTATCTTTGGCTATATTAAAGGTTGGAGTTTTTATAAAGGATGGGTTTAAGAGCATTTTCTAGCTTCATAAAAAAAAGCTCAAAAAAAACGCTCGCGATTTTTATCCTTTTTAACTTTTCATCACATCTCTATTCCACGGAAGTCCCTAATTTAACTGAGATTTTAAGTCATAAGAATCGAAGGCTTGATCCTCCACCTCGTAACATTAAATCAGACCGTTTTGATCCAAGTGAGCGTTTTGAAGTCGCTCTTCAGCGAAGCGAGACAGCGGTTGCGATCACGAAAGATGATTCGGATGAAGAGTCTATTCGTTCTCGATATGAGGTTTTATTGGGCACAAATCGTAAAATCGCCGATAAAAATGTCTCTGTTGGGGTTTTAAGTGGTGGTTCAAGTGGTTTAGTGGGTGGGCGGATTGATATTGCGCTTGCACCTTTCTGGGTAAGTGCGAGTATGGGCTCCGGAGTCGATTATTCTTCTTGGGGTTTAGGAGTCAGAAAATACCTTTTCCCGCGTTTAGCGGTTCTGCCTTTTGTGGATATTCGTTACTCAGAGTGGCTTTTAAAGAAGTCTCACGATCAAAGAGCGGATTTTCCTTATCCTCAGTACGCAACGAAAAGCTTTTTTTCGAATCCCTTTGATAAGCAAACAGCTCACCTTGTGAGTCCTGGCTTGGGTATGGCTTATATCGGCAAAGAGGGTTTTGGCCTCGAAGTGGGAGCTCAATACACTTGGAGTTTCGATATGGAACAAGGGGCTGTGTTAGGTTCTCTTGGACTTGTCCGTTATTTTTGATAGGCTCACCTGACGAATGTCGAAAGAAGAACTCGCCAAATTTGATGGTGTGATTATAGCAACTCCTGGTGGAGGTCATTACTTAGTCCAACTTGAATCCGGAAAAACAGTCACTGCGAAACTTGCCGGAAAAATGAAGCAAAATAAAATTCGCTGTATCGTAGGAGATTTCGTAACTGTTGGAATTTCTATCTACGATTTGAATAATGGAATTATTCTCTTTAGAAGAAACAAGCGTCCTAGCTCTCCTACTGAAATAAAAAGATAAATTAAAATTTAAGAAAGAAAATTACGGTCGTCGTGACGGCCTGTGATCTTTGCTCTCAACTGATAAAAAATTTCAAAAACAAAAAGGACATCTCCTCGAGTGAGCTCATGCTCTTTTTGAAAAATTCTTCGGATGCGTGCCAAAACAGCTTCCGCATCGGGATATTTAAAAAACTCACTGAGTTTAAGAGTTTCAAGAATGTATTGAGCAAGTTTTTCGATTTCCTTAAGGCTCGTTAAATCTTCAGCAGCTATTTTTTGCGGAAAAGCGGGATTGAGTTTTTTAAATTCATGCGCGGCTTCACTCCATGCGTAAAGTAAACATCCGGCTGCCATTGCAACATTCATAGACGGACTTTGGGTATCCGTATCGATCGTCGTCAGAGCGTGGCAAAGAGAAAGTTCTTCTTCGCTCAATCCATCATCTTCGGTGCCCAAAACAAGAGCCCATCTTTTTCCATCAAGTTTTTTTTCTTTGAGTAAAGTTGGGTATTCGTAAAAAGGCCGCGAGTATCCAGAATCTTTTTCTCTGATGCGCGCTGTGGTTCCAAGCGCCCAATGAATTCCTTCCATTGCATCTGAAAGGCTCGAATAAGTCAGGGCTTTTTGAAGGACTTTTTCACCTCTGCAAGCCATGGCCCAATCCACAGGGCTTTGTTCTCGGGTAAAGGCATCCGCTCCGAGTGGGTTTTTTACAAAACGTAATTCATCTAATCCGAAATTTGACATGATTCGCGCAAGCGCCCCAATGTTTCCTTTTGCGCGCGGTCGCACAAAAATAACAATGGGTTTAGAATGAATCATAGGCCCGCATCATGAAACTTTATGATGTGAGGGTCAATGAAAAATATAACGCCAAACAGAAGAGGAATATGCGCTCAATCATAAAAGACCTATCTAAAACAGCGTGGTTTGTAGATTACGACGGAACTCTTTGTCCTCACCAAGAAGTTTGGGAAGAGCGCGTTTATGATTCTCAAGAAATTTTTGCTGCTGTTAAAAATCTTCAAAAAAAGGTTCAAGGATTTTTTTGGAATACGGGTCGAAGACCTGAATCTTTGGCTTCGGTGAATGAAGATTTTAAAAAATTCCCTGGGTTTTTTATTCAGGGCACTGTGTTTTGGAATTCAGAAGAACAAAAAGATCATTTGCTAGGGATTCCGTTTCCTCAGCACTTAAGTGAAAGTTTGCAGAATCAAATGGAGTTTGAATCTCAATACAGACTTGAAATCAAACCCACTGGGGCTCGAGTTGCCTCTGTTCGAAAAACTCAGCGAAAAAATATTAAAAAATTTGCAGATTCTTTGCAGCTTGATTTGAGTGGGGGCTGGGAGTGGAGAGTTGGAGATCGGGGCGCAGAGCTTTTGCATAAAGATTATTCCAAAGGCAGTGCTCTTCATTATGCGTATGAAAAAAAGATGATCGCTGAAGACGCCGTTCCAGTCGCTATTGGTGATGATTACTTTGATCGTGCGGCGATGGAGTATGCGCTTCAGCGTGGAGGCTATGCGATTTTAATCGGAGAAGGTTGTGGCTGGATCACAGAGGTTCCTCACAAATCATCGCAAGTTGTTTTTTTTCGAGAACCAAAAGACTTTCTACAGTTTATAAAAGAATTATAAAAGCACTTTAAAAAGCACTCGCAAAATTAATCTTCAGCGCTTTCTTCGCCTTCGTCAGCAGCACTTGCTGCAAAACCGCGAGTCATGGAGCGAATCTTACGATTATTTTCGAGATCTTTTTGAGCTTCGATTGAAAAACGAGTCCAAGGTTGAGCCTTGAGACGTTTGAAGCCAATAGGTTCTTCAGAAATTTCACACACTCCGTATTCGCCTTCTTTCATGCGTTCAAGAGCGGCCATGACTTCGTTGCGAAGTTGATATTTACCATCAAGTAAGATTTGAGAACGCTGCATGCCTTCTTCGTAGCTGCTGCGATCAAACTCGTCGGGAGCTCCTTGTTCGGCGCTTGCACCTTCTTCTTTGATTTCGCTTTCAAGAAGAGCAATCTCTTCGGTGAGAGCAGATAACTTTTTTTCAAGAGCACTTTTAAGCTCTTTGATTTCTTTTTGATTAAGGCCAGAGGCATTGATTGGCATATATACGGTCTCTATTCTTTCGACTTGCAGACATATCGCTCATTGCACCTTGCCGCAAGTTAAAAATAGGTCACTTAAAAGAAGGGTTCTTTATAGGCTAACTCTTTGATTTTAAATGCTTTATATCGCTATCTGAAGCTTGGTTTTCTTAAAGTCCGAGCTGTTTCCAGAGATAATCGTAGCTATAAATTCCCGTATCGTGTCCATCAGACCACTGAACTCGAATAGCATAGTTGCCTACCGTTTCAATTCGAAGGGGGCCAACATTTGGATCTACGTCGTCTTTTTTAATTTTTCTCTGACCCGTTCCCTCGTCTACACAGGAGGCACAGGGACATAAAAAGCGTAAGTCTCGGAAGGTAATGAGACTTTGTTTTGAATTATTCCAGGTAATTTTAAGAACTTTTCCTTTGGGATTGGGGTCCAAGTGTACGATTTGAGGAGGGCCTTCTTGGTTGAGACCTTTTTCTTGTTTCTCAATTTCTTGAACAAGATTTTCAGCAAGAGAAAGATATTTTTTGGCGAGTTCAGAATCGGGACGAGAAATGAGAACAGGTGTTCCGCTGTCACTTTCGTCCACGAGTTTTCCGTCGAGAGGAATGGAGCCAAGAAGAGGAATGTGTAAATCGCGAGAAATTTGGTCGCCACCACCTGAGCTAAAAATATGACTCGATTGTCCGCAATGAGGGCAGAGAAAGTCGGCCATGTTTTCGATGATGCCGAGAACTGGAACGCGCACTTGCTGAAACATTTGCAGTCCGCGTTTTGCAATTTGTGTGGCCAGTCCTTGAGGTGTCATCACGATCACAGCGCCCGAAAGTTTCACGGCTTGTGAAATTGTAATTTGAATGTCACCCGTTCCAGGGGGAAGGTCGAGAAGAAGGTAATCAAGCGTGCCCCATTCCACGTCTGAAAAAAATTGAGTCACAGCTTTTGAAGCCATGGGTCCACGCCAGATAATCGGAGTGTCAGAACCTAAAAGGGCCATGCTCATACATTTGATTCCATGGGCTTCAGGTGGGCGTACTTTTTCTCCTGGCTTTTGAGTAGGGGCTTCTTTTGTTCCTAAAATTTTAGGAACACTTGGACCATAAATGTCAGCATCCAAAAGTCCAACTTTGTATCCTTTTTTTGCAAGCGCTACTGCAAGATTTACAGCAGTTGTGGATTTACCAACGCCTCCTTTGCCCGATCCAATTGCGACAATGTGTTTGATTCCTGCAAGAGGACTTTGCGCAGGCCTTTGAGTGTTAGGAGAAGCGGTACTTTTTGTAGAATCTTGAGACATGGATAAATTTCTTTGTAGCAGATTCCTAATTTACAGGCATTGTTTGGGGCTTCATGATATGAAAAAAGGAGAATGTCTCCGAAAAAGGTCCCGCACAAACAGGCCCCTCAGGTTACCCATAAAGTGACTTTGTTGAGAGGGGATGGCATCGGTCCCGAAATCTGTGATTCCGTTGTGCAGGTTTTTGAAGCAGCAAGAGTCCCCATCGTTTGGGATATTGTCGAAGCGGGATTAGATGAATACGAAAAAAATGGCGAGTCCTTGCCTGAATCTGCGCTTGAGACTTTGCGTAAAAATAAAATCGCTCTCAAGGGCCCCACAACAACACCTATTGGAAAAGGTCACCAAAGCATTAACGTTCGCATACGTAAGGCGCTTGATCTTTTTGTGAACGTTCGCCCATCTCTTTCTCTTCCAGCGCTTCCCACGCCTTTTAACGATATTGATTTAGTGATTGTGCGTGAAAATATCGAGGATACTTACGGCGGAATTGAATATCGCCAAAGTGACGATTGCGCGATTGCTTTGCGTATTTCTACGCGCACTGGAGCGCGTCGTGCTCATGAGTATGCTTTTGAATTGGCGAAAAAAGAGGGCCGCAAGAAAGTGACCTGCATTCATAAAGCAAACATCATGAAGATCACTGATGGTCAGTGGTTAGAGAGTTTTTACGAAGTTGCGCGCGATTATACGGATATTATTCATGCAAGCGATATGCTTATTGATAATTGTTGCATGCAGCTTGTGCAAAAACCTCAGCAATTTGATGTCTTGGTTCTCCCAAATCTTTTTGGAGATATCGTGAGTGATTTGTGCGCAGGACTTGTGGGTGGATTGGGAATCGCTTCGGGTGCCAATATTGGATGTGACGGTGCTATTTTTGAAGCAGTTCATGGCTCTGCACCTGATATCGCTGGTAAAGGTGTGGCTAATCCTACCGCAATTCTATTTTCGGCTATTTCGATGCTCTATCATTTGGGTCTTACCAAACATGCGCAGTTGATTAAGGAAGCTCTTCGAAAAGCTTTGATGAGTGTAGAAGATCGGACAGCTGATTTAAAGGGTAAGGGAAACACTCAAACTTTTACGAAGAAAATTATTTCTCATTTGGAGGCTTACGTATGAACGTAAAAGCTGTTGATGTGTTTATTACGAGTGCGACGTTGCCGAAATTTGAAAGCCTTGCTGATTGGTCGTGTACAGATGTATTCAATCGTGGAACTCGTGTGGGACCTGTGGGGAAAATTTCTTGTCATATGACGGATGTATTTCAGTGTCGCTTTACCTACGCAAAGGGAGTGACTGATTCTGGACAGGTTTTAAAACTCTTGGAAGCTTTACATGAAAAAAAAATCATGTGGAGCAATGTCCACATGATTTGGGAATAATAATTAATTAGATTTCATATTTTACTGGGAAACGTAGGGAGATTTAACTTCTTGGCGAAGAGTTTTAGCAGCTTTTCCCTTTTGATCTTTTACGGGAGTGATTTTCATAAAGTTACCACTCCTTTTACTAAAGGGTTGTTTTTCGCTATTCCAAATATGATCTTTGCTTCCGTCTTTTGTATCAACGGCTGTAGAGCTTCCGGTTGAATAAACAACTTGGCAGCCAGAGACTTGTGAAAATCTCGTTGCGAATTTATCACCTGTATTACATCCCATGATTTGAACAAGGCAAGCATCACAAAATTTGATGTCTGTTACTTTTCGTTTGAAGAGCCCTGTAAAACCTTTTTGACGATGAGGTCTGAGAGCATATTCAAGGTCATCGAGGCTCATTCCTCTTTCAGAATTTCCTCGTTGCATACGTGATTCATCGTCTAGATAAAGGCCAGATCCATTGGGTCCGTTAGAAATTGGAATTCCCTCGCCTCCGTAGGGATTTTTCTTCGTCCATCCGTGAGAGGCTATAGTAACTTTAGAAACACAACCAAATTTCTTGGTGTAATGTTGAAGTCCAACAAGAATATCTTGGCCAGAAGAAAAATAATAAGCAGATCTAGAGAGGCGCGTGTTGTTTTCCCAAACTTTTGAGATTCCATTAAAAAGCCCCAAGCCCGCTTGTTTGTTGGAGCTTTGAGCTTTTTCGTTGTTTAAGGTTTCGGTGAGGTCTGTTTCGTATTGCTTAATGTAATCATGAACAGAATATTGTTTTGCATTCGTTTTATCTGGAGCCGCTTCAGTCGTTTTGGGGGTGATGGGTTGTCGACGATGTACGATGACTCCTTTATCGTGAACTTCAGGAGTTATTTTGTATTCAGTTTGATCTGTTGAGCTAGTGTTGGCAGCTTTTGAAGCAACTGCGAAGAAAATCAAAACATAAAACAAATTTCTCATATTCTTATCTTCGCAGGAATCTTGAAGATTTCATTTATTAAAATAGGACTAAGGCCCAAAAAAAATGACTGCTCTTTTAAAAAGTGTCTAAAATTTAGACACTTCGTCGTTGTGGGGGCAGTTGTAAGTCCCTAGGTCTATGGGTTTTCCTTCTCGGGGTGGAACAAGGTATTCTTGATTCACAAAAAGTCGAAAGGACATGTTTAATTGTTCAGCTTTATCAGAGGGAAGTTCGTGTTCTTTGTTCCACTCTCGACACAGGTATTCGGCAAGGCCTACTCGAAAAGAAGCGTTACTTCTTTCCCACAAATTGACAAGATATTTTCGCCAGCGTTGATCAACGAAATATTCGTTCCCTTGAATCGGTTTTTGTTTAAAGTTGTCCCAATTGGATCTCATTTTGGGATGAACAAAAGTTTGAGCGTAATTTCCATCCCAAAGTTTGGTTCTAAACTCAAACCAGCCTGAATCCTTTAGAGGATAAGGGGCAAACATTCCCCAGTACTGATCGAGATGCAGAAAAAGCATTGTTTTGCGAAGCGGTTCGTACATGGCTTTTTTTTGATAACTCAGAATATTCCATGCAAGGACAGATGCTAAAAAGGGCATGGCCATCCAAGCTAAAATAATTTCTTTTTGAGGAAGGACGAAAGTTTTCTTGGCTTTTGTGATTTGTTTTTTGAACTGAGGCCAGTTTAATTTTTGAGCCATTCTTTCCCATGCTTCTGTGGGTAGAAGAGAAAGTAAGCAAGCAGTTGCAACCCAAGGAAAAAGAGCGAGATCAAGAACAGCGCCAAGCCCCATATGAAAAGCTATAAAAATAAAAACTCCCACTGTTCTAAAGTGAGCAGGTAGAAAAAATAAAAAACCGCCCAGTAGCTCCATGAGATAAACAAGCTTTGTCATTGTTTTGAGACCTTCGGGAAATTGAGTGATCCACTTTCCAAAAGGAGTCACAAAAGCTTCGAGTGAAAGAGCAAAGCCAGAAGCGGTTCCATCAGGCCACCATTCTTTTCCAGATTTTAAAATTGCTGATGCAAAATAAAGAAGAAAAATTTGAACTGGAAGAGTAAGGAAAGCCCATGATTTGATTGTTGGATTTTGAACGTCCGAAAACTTTTTATAGCCACTGTCATGAGAGAGCACTTTTGCAGTCGGCAAAAATAACATCCAAAATAAAAAACAGCGCAAAAGTACATCTCCACCATCCACGATGAGGGGGTTTCTAAAGTGAAGAGAGATGGTGAGAAGCCACGTTAGAAAAATAGAGAAGCGAGTTTTCCAGCCGATCATCATGGCAAACGAGGAGATGAGTAAAAGAACAAGGAGAAAAAAAGACCAACTCGCGTGTGGGCTTAGACATTGTAAGCAAGGTCCTGTTGGCGCATAAAATTTTTGAAGAAGGCTAAGTCCTAGGGTTCCTTCTTCTGTGTAGTGGGCTTCAAAGTTTTGCATTCGAAAGACGGTGTCGAGCATGACAAGAAAGCCCAGGAAAATTCGCGAGACAGCAAGTGAACGTAAATCGAGTTTCATGTTGATAAAACTCAGTTTATTCGAAAGATAATTTCAACCAAAGATTACTTTATCGATTAGAAAATGTTTTCTTGACGCGTTCAATATCTTGCCAGGTTGAAGGAAGATCGCCCGTTAAATTTTCTGGAGCCTTTCCTTTGACTTGCACAACGATATCGTCTTCAAGTCGCACACCTAAGCCTCTAAACTCTTTGGGCACAGTTGTGTCATTTTCCATGAAGTAAAGTCCAGGCTCCACAGTAAGCACGTTGCCTGCTTTGAGCTTTACGTCTGTTCCATTTTCAAAGCAGGGCGCTGGATCGTGCACATCCAGTCCAAGCCAGTGGCCTGTTCCGTGTGGGTAATATTTGAAGTGTTCTTTTTTTTCATAGATTTTATCAGTCGGGCCTTTGAGAATTTTCAAAGATTTTAATCCTTCAATCAAACTCAGTGAAGCTGTTCTATGAATATCCATGCGAGTGTATCCTTCACGACAAACATCGATGGCAGCTTTTTTTGCCTCGTGAACAATGTCCATGAGTTTTCGCTGAAGAGGAGTGAATGTTTTTCCAACAGGTAGCGTGCGAGTAATATCTGATTGATACATTCTGAATTCACAGCCGCAATCAGCTAAAAGCATCTCGCCCTCTTTCATTTGGCGATTATTTTCGTGATAGTGAAGAATGGCGGCGTTGGGTCCGCTTCCAAGAATAGAAGAGTATCCAGGTCCGCGACAACCGTTTTCTATGTAAACCTTTTCGATAATCGCTTGTGCCTGATATTCAAACATTCCAGGTTTAAGTTCTTGCATCAGTTGAAGGTGAGCTTGAACGTTAATCTTAGAAGATTCTCTGAGTTCTTTAACTTCGTGTGAATCTTTGATGAGTCTGAGAGCTCTAATGTACGGAAGAATTTCGATATAGGCAGACGCTTCTGCGAGTCCTATGCGAGTGTCACCGTGAACTGCTTCTTGTGCTTTTGTAAGAGTAGAACGCAACTTTTCAAAAAGTCTAGGATGAGTCGAAAAGTTTGAGTAAATTTTTGGTAAAGATCCTTTTGGTAATTTGCGAAACCAATCTTGAACTTGAATATCAAGTTCGTGAATCGGGAACGCTTCATCAGCCATGAATTTATTTTTGGCTCCTTCAGGGCCTGCTCGTAGACCGTTCCACTGCTCCATTTTTGGATCACGCGGGCGAACAAAAAGTTGATAGCGACTTTTTTTCCCATCAGACCATAAAAGCGCCACTGATTCTTCTTCTTGAAAACCAGTCATGTAAAAGAAACTTGAGTCCGCTCTATAGGGAAAGTGAGCGTCTGCTCCCATCGGATACACAGGAGAGTTGTAGAGAATAATTAAAAATGGATGAGAATCTTTAAGATTTTGTAAAAGATTTTGACGTCTCTGAGCAAAGGCAATTTTATGGTATTCTGGATAGAGCATAGTTCCGAAAAGAATATACCATGAGATTAAAATATATCGCCATTTCTTCTTTTTTTATCTTCTCTGCTTCTTACGCAGATGCAACGAACGAAGGCTATCGTATTAAGAACTATCAAGAAGTTCTCAAAAAAGTTTATGTAGACGCAAATCGTTTTGAAGAATTGAAAGTTGATCCTACAAAATCAGGTGGAAGTACCTTGATGGGATTGATTTCTCGTTTGATGGGAAGCTCTCCGAATTCAACTTTTGAGGGAATGGGCGTGCAGCGTTATATTTACTCCGCTTTCAAGGGGCAATCTCTTTTGGGAGTCAGTCACGGATCAAGTGTCGATGCTGATGGCATATTGATCAACGTCGTCGTTCATTATGATGCGGATGCGAATGTGAAGGGAGTTGAGATTTTGGATGCTCCCGAAGAAGTTGCCGCGGCTGTTAAGTCCCATAAGTTTTTAGACCAATTTAAGGGATATGCGACTGAAGATTTTCAGGTGAAGTATGAGAAACATCGTCGACGTCTCATTAGTCATCAGGGTCGAGCTTTAAAAGAAATTAAAACTCCTTCTACTGGGATTGTTAAAAATTATTTTGATCGAATTCTTCGATCCGTTCGTTACAATGTCGCTTTTGTAGATGTCGCTTATTTCATTAGCCGTTTACCGATGATGGATACGCAAAGCCGGCGTATCAGTTCTGTTTCAAAAGGAGCG